>CAYTLX010000395.1:0-2342 GCA_964438645.1 uncultured Saprospiraceae bacterium
CCTGCCTGCATTGCGAAAGCTTTTTGAACGCCTTCATAAGACAGCGCCAACTCTTCCAAGTCGGTGATACGCTTCATATATCCTTCGACCATCTCCCGACGTGCACCAGGTCTTGCGCCAGAAATAGAATCACAGGCTTGCGTAATGGGTGCCAAGATATTATTCATTTCCATTTCATCATGGTGCGCTCCGACGGCGTTGCAGATAGCTGGATGCTCCTTATACTTCTTGCAAAGCTCATACCCAAACAGTGCGTGCGACAATTCACTTTCTTCTTCGGCTACTTTACCTATATCATGCAACAAACCGGCGCGCTTAGCCATTTTTACTTTCTTAGCTGACATGCCTAATTCAGCGGCCATCATCGCCGACAAATTAGCGACTTCGATAGAGTGCTTCAAAAGGTTTTGACCATAAGAAGACCTAAAACGCATACGGCCAATCATCTTCACCAAATAGGGATGCAAACCATGAATATCTAGGTCAATGACCGTACGCTCCCCTATCTCCACAATTTGTTGTGTCAATTCCTTTTTCACTTTCGCAACGACTTCTTCAATACGCCCTGGATGCATCCGTCCGTCGGCCACCAACCGCTGCAAGGACAAACGGGCTATCTCCCGACGAATCGGATCATAACTAGAAATAACCACCGCTTCGGGCGTATCATCCACGACGAGTTCGACCCCTGTAGCACTCTCCAAAGAGCGGATATTACGTCCTTCCCGGCCGATGATTTGACCTTTGATTTCGTCTGATTCTAGCTTAAATACGGACACCGTATTTTCGATGGTAAATTCAGAAGCCATTCGTTGAATGGTCTGAATCACAATTTTCTTCGCTTCTTTGTTGGCTGTCACTTTAGCGGCTTCGATAGCATCTTTAACGATGGACATAGCTTCTGTCTCGGACTTCGCTTTCACGGCATCAAGAATTTGCTCCTTTGCTTCACTTTGAGTCAGTCCAGAGATAGATTCTAGCTTACGAATCCGTTCTTCGTTAGCCTGCTCCAATTTTTCTCTTTTTTCGGCAACGATTTTTTGTTGTTTCTCAAGTGTCGTTCGGAGTGCTTTGATTTCTTTTTCGCGCTGCTCCAATTCAGACCGATCATCGTCGAGCTCATCGCGTTCTTCTTGAAGAGCGGCCTGTTTGCTGTCCCACTCGCCTTCCAATTTTTTCAGTTCAATTAATCTTTCCTTAAGATCTAATTTTTGCTGAACCTTGTACTCTTGGTATTCAATTTTAAGTTTTGAATACTTCGCCCGAGCTTCTTCAATTTTCTTTTGCTTGATTTTTTCGTTGTACGCTTCGGCTTTCGCCATTACTTTCTCCTTCTGTGTCTGCGCTTCATCCACAATTTGTTTAGCGGTCAATTTAGCTTCTTTAATCATCAAATCAGACTTGGCATTAATCTCTTGGATTTTGCCTTCATTAATTTTTCCAAAGATTGATTTTGCACCGAAAAAGCTAATAATAGCACCGATGACCAACCCTAGGGCTATAGATATAGGATCCATAATTCACTCAATTATTTAGGTTATATAATAAAGAGTGCTGCGCCTTACGGCAAAAGAGAAAGTAATTAATAAGAAAGTCCTACAAAGGAAGGAATGGTTTAAGGCTGAACAATCTGCTCAATCTCGGTCAATAGCTCTTCAATATTGGTATTGGTCTTTAGACGTTCGCTTTTTTCAGCATCAATCGCATAAGTCAGTAGCAGCATCACGACGCCATCCAACTTATCTTTTAGTTGATAATCCATCTGAAATTTGTTGAGCTTCTCATTCAAATCTTTAGCAACTTTCTGAATCATTTCTTCTTCAGAAGGATGCACGCTCAGCGGCACAAATTTCCCTGCGATATTTAATCTAATCGACTTTAACTCCGAATCTGCCATGGTTTATAGTTGTTTAAGCCATGAAATGCTTTTGTCTATCTCCGCAATATACCCTTTCACATCCTTTTTGACAGCTGCCAATTCGGATTTTGAAATACCACAATCTTCTTCCTTTGAAGTATAAGCCCTTTCTATATTGGCACTTCCGCCATTATCAGCCTCCAACTTCAAAAATTTATTCGCTTTCCTTAAAGATTCATTTTCTCTACGCAACTTTGACAAATCAGCTTGCATTTCTCCCACTTTTATAAGGATTTTTTGTAATCTGTCTTGGTAGTCCATTGAAAATTTCACTTTTTAGAAAATAAAGCAGCGCTTTCGCTAAAAAACGCCTAACTATTTCGCAAATATAGAACTAAACATGGTAATAATCTACAAAGTTGCGAAAAATCTGATTTTTTAATGTTTTCCTTGCTTGCTATTGACAACTCGCCTGCCAATAATC
>CAYTLX010000396.1:0-2332 GCA_964438645.1 uncultured Saprospiraceae bacterium
CGCTGGTTGAGTCGCTGCGCTGGTTGAGTCGCTGCGCTGGTTGAGCGCTTCGCTGGTTGAGTTGCTTGTCCTGCGGACATCGCTGGTTGAGAGTTGAGAAGAGCCCTTCCCAAAGACCAAGCGACCGAAGGGAGCATCAAAGACTAAAAGAGTACGTCGTAGATGTATGTCGCTGCGGCAGCACCAAAGGGCGAAGCCCGTCCCAAAGACCAACAGCGACCGAAGGGAGCGCACCAAAGACCAAAGGGCAAAGCCCGCAAAAAAAAAAAAAAAGAAAAGAAAAAACAATAGATCAAGTAGTCGATCGCTTTGCCGCGAAGCCTAATGATTTGAGCAATGTGTATAAGGAGCTAGCAGCCGAACAACCAGCCATTATTTCTATGTTGTACTCCACAGATTTAAAGACTCTGACCGAAGAAGAGACAGATTTGCTATTTTTTATTGTAGCCGTCCTTTATGAATCTGTTAAGGCAAAAAATGGCGATTTAGATCAAGTAGCGCCAGAAGATTTGGAAGTCGCAGATGATGCTAATTGGGCCAAAATGATGGCTGCAGGGAATGGCAATTTTAGAGATAGAATTACTCCATTTTTTGATGGTTATTTACAGGAAGATTTATTGGCTTTTACGGAAGATGCTTTGTTAGACGATGACGAGCAAGTCGTTTCGGGTATTGGTCGAGAAGCTATCTTTGTCACGGCTAAAACGGTGATTGATGTGCTGAGTTAAGGCGACTCACTTTATTCAACTTTCGGTACAGCGGTTTAGCGGCATAAAGGCATAACGATAGCGTACATACTTCAATATAAAGGGCTAAAAATCAATGGTTTATAGAAATTTCACCTTGGCTTCTTCAAAAACACACTTCCATCCAAAGTTAGTTAATTTGCACTTCCCGTACCGTTTCTCCTAGTGGAACTATCACTATTGAATCTGTTACTATTTCGCCTTTGAAATAATTGAACACATGGATTTTAGCTGGAAGATTAGGGACAGCATTGAATAGAAAATGAGCATCCGAAGTGACTTTCTCTTGGTTGAGTGTCAAAGGAATGTTAGATAAATTGGGCGCAATCTTTTTGCAGTGATAGTACCCTGGCAAATCGTCCGTTTGAACAATGACAGAATCGTAGTAAGATTGCTTGATATTGACAGAAAGCAAGGGTAAAACAGGTTGGACGGTAAAAGTAGTATCCAAACGGTGGTTGGAGATTCCTGTCGTAGGAGACGAATGATTGACAGGCAGGACGGCCACCCAATTGGCGTTATACTTTTCAGATACGTAGCTTATTTTTTTATACCCATCGGCATCTGTGTAAAAAGTATCAATTAGGCACCCAAAAAGATCAGGGCCAAATCTAGTTTCCTTTATTTCTGACCCAAAAAGACCCACAAGCGTATGGGGCAACGGCTGGTTACTGGTATCAACTGTCGTTATCTGTATCTCAAATAATCCAGGGTCAGGCGGTGGCGTTGGATTGCAGTTAGAAAAGGACTGAATGCCTAAAATCGTGAAAAACAAAAAGGCTAGAAGGAAAAATTTATTTAATCGCATATCCAATTTTTACACCAAATGAAAAATATAATTCACTGCTCCACTCTTTGAACTCTCCGTATATACCATCTGTTTTGGGGCTTTTTTCAAAGTGGGGCAAAGCATTGTCGCAAGCATGCGCCAAATATTGATAATTAGGGCGAGTGTAGCGGAATTTGGCAAAGTCTATATAAGTATTAAACCTAATCCTATGCGTGATGGGATAGTCGAGCCCATACCTAAGCCCATACAAAAATTGATTCTTCTGGACGGTTAATTGCCGATCTTCTGTCTTCAAACATTGGCAGATTTCTCCAGATGTAGAGACCTGTGCTTCTGTACAGACTTTTCGGGATAGGTCTAAGTGGATAGAGCCCCCAACTAGCCTTGCGGCAATATACTGCGTCTTACTGTCTCCGAAATATACTTTCCCAATTCCCGAAATAAACCAACCTGGCTTTTGAGTGCTCATCCCAATACTTAAAGCATCCAGCCGCGTGGTTTCATGTTTTATTTTTGAATGAAGATAGTAATTAATCTCTGATTCAAATCCAAACCTGTAATTTAATCGGTAGCTACCCGATAACTGTATAGACGGTGTTTGATAAGCTAGGCGCATCATGTCAAAATGAACTACCCATGGATGGTCTAGTATGTCATACCGCAGCCCGGTTTTTGTTGCCGTGCTATCCTTGTAATTAGACCAATTTGATTGACCCAAACTGATATTTTGCGTAAGCAGAAAAATCGATAAAATAAACGTGTATTTCATTTTGTCTTAATTAATTTCAATATTGAC
>CAYTLX010000397.1:0-2325 GCA_964438645.1 uncultured Saprospiraceae bacterium
GCCAATTTGGTATTTACCGAACCACTCTTTAAAAATGGTTTGTGCGGTGGCTTCTAAGGTTTTGTTTTGCTCTTGCAAAAGCTCTATTTTGTCGTCAAAGGCAGTGAGTATTTTTGCTATGGCTTTTTGTTCGTGTATATTACTTGGTAAAAATATAAGCATATTATTAATTTCATCTTTACCTATGTTTTGTTGTGCTGATTGAGTTTGTCTTGCAAGTATTTGATGAAAAAATAATTTTGACCTTAAAAAATGAAACAGATAATCTTTTGAAAGAGTATGTTCATTTAATGGGAAAAAATTACCAACTCGATAGTTTTGTAATACTAACTCCTCTGAATTAAATTTAGCAATTTTACCAATGGTAGCACCTGTTAATGCGACCAAAATATCTCCTTTATTAATAATAACTCTTTCAAATTTAGCTACTCTATCTTTATCTATATAGGAACAAGATGATAAGTCTATTGTTCCATCACCTTTAATTTGAGTAATTTTAAGTATTTTAATTCCTTCATCAGTGAAATCATAATTTCTAAACTGATAACCGTGTCTTAGTTCGGCAACAGTATCAAAAGAAACAATATCCCAATCTAATGGTATCTTTCCTAATTCGGTATCTTTATATTTTCCACTCATAAGCTAAACCCAATTTTAGAAAGTTGTTTTTCAATCTCTTGGTTAAGCTCGGCTTCTTTATCCATTTGTTGTTTTAGGGTAGCTGTTAAATCTGCCATTTTATCTTCAAATGGTATTCCGTCATCTTCTTCGTCAGGTATGCCTACATATCTTCCCGGAGTTAATACGTGGCTATGTTTTTGTATCTCTTCTAATGTAGCAGATTTACAAAATCCTTTCTTATCTTCGTAGTTTTCGCTTTTTCGCCAATTGTGGTAAGTATCTTTTATTTTATTAATGTCTTCGGGGGCTAAATCTCTATGCACACGGTCTTTCATAAAGCCCATTTCAGAAGCATCAATAAATAAAATTTCATTGTTGTGGCTGTTTTTTTCTCTACGCAAAAACCAAATACAAGCAGGAATACCCGTATTATAAAAAAGTTGTTTTGGCAATGCTACAATACACTCTACCAAATCAGCCTCTACCAAGTTTTTACGAATATCGCCTTCGCCCGAAGTATTGGAACTAAGCGAACCGTTAGATAAAACAGTTGCCATTACACCTCTTGGTGATAAGTGATAGAGCATATGTTGCATCCAAGCAAAGTTGGCGTTTCCGTTTGGTGGTGTGCCATATTTCCAACGCCCGTCTTCTTGCAAAATATCAGCTCCCCAATCTTTTTGGTTAAATGGGGGATTAGCTAAAATGTAATCAGCTTTTAAATCGGGGTGAGCATCTTTTAAAAATGAGCCTTCCGTATTCCAAGCCACAAATTTTGAGTTGATATTACGAATTGCCAAGTTCATTTTAGAAAGTTTCCAAGTAGTTTGGTTGCTCTCTTGTCCATAAACGGTGATGTCTTTTATATTTCCTTGATGCTCAGTTACAAATTTTTCACTCATCACAAACATTCCACCGCTACCACTTGCAGGGTCATAAACTCTGCCTTTGTATGGTTCTATCATTTCAACCATCAGTTTTACAATGGCTTTTGGTGTGTAGAATTGTCCGCCTTTTTTCCCTTCTGCATTGGCAAATTCTCCCAAGAAATATTCGTAAACTCTCCCAAAAAGGTCTTTTGAGTTTTCGTTTTCGGCTTTTAATTCTGTGTTTGAAATCAAGTCAATCAGTTCGCCCAAAGAAGCCTTATCTAAATTGGCTTTTCCAAAAACTTGCGGAAGTACATTTTTAAGTTCTTTATTTTCTTTTTCTACGGCTTCCATTGCTTCGTCAATGGTTTGTCCGATAGTTGGCAATTTTGCTTGTGCGTGGATATGCTCCCATCGTGCCATTTTTGGAACAAAAAAGACATTTTCAGCAATATATTCATCTCTATCCTCAGGGTCGCTCCATTCGTCAGCTTCTAATTTATGATAGAGTTCATTAAACGATTCTGAGATATATTTTAGAAATACCAAACCCAATACAACGTGTTTGTATTCGGCAGCATCTATGTTTTTTCTCAGCTTATCTGCTGCTTTAAATAGTTTTTGTTCAAAACTGCTATTATCTTTTTTTGCCATATTTTTTAATTTCCTTTATTAGTTTTCAAAGATACTGTTTTGTTTCTTCCCAAGCGTTGGTTAAAAGCATACTCTTTTGCAATTTTTGGTCTGTGTGTCGGCTTGTTCGAATTGCAAATGTGTATGTTTGTGCGTGGGCTTTCCATTTCTTTATTTTCTCGTAGCAAATTTGTCATTTCTG
>CAYTLX010000398.1:0-2311 GCA_964438645.1 uncultured Saprospiraceae bacterium
ACCCTTGACAATCCACTAAATATGATTGACGCTGACGGTATGGCAGCAGAATGGATTGATAATGGTGATGGGACATATACTGCTGAAAATAATGATAGTGCTTGGAGTCTGGGTAAAGAGATTGGTGTGACATTTGAAAAGGCAAAAGAAATAATGGATGTTCAAGGACACGGAACTTATGTAGGATGGGATGGTGAAGATAAATCTGATATTCACCTTGGTGAAACGATTATCAATGTAAAGAAGCAATGGCGAAATTGGATGCAAAAGTAAAAATGGAGAACCAAATTTTAGAAATGGTACATAAAAAATTACGACAAATTCAACGACATGAAAAGACTATAGATAGCATCGATGATGTAAATTTAGAGCATAATAAATTGGCTCGAGGACAGTATGATGGTTTGGGCGAAAGAAATGCTGGAGCGGCTTTATGGGCAGTGAGAAGGATAATCCAGAATGATAAGAAGAGAACCATAGTAGAGCATAAAAGAGATAGCTTGAAAAGGTTGAATGAGACTTTGCTGAAACCGATCTTACCAGTTAAAGATCTAGAAAAAAAGTTTTTGCGATAGTATGCCGTTAAGAAAAGTAGTTGGATTGTTCTTGGTTGTTTATATGATTCATTATTGTATAGTGTACGTGAGTTTCTCTTTTTTAAGTAATCCAGATTTAAGCAAAGGGCTACATCAGGTAGATATTTTGATGTTTTTATATTTTTTCTTAGTATTTTGTTTTTCTTTTTACTACCTTGTACGAATAAGAAGGAAGAATATTTTAGTTAAGAGTAGAAGATGGGAAGGTATCTTGCTGGTTTTTGTCGTTTCGTATTTAATTACCTTTTTACTAGATCCTTTTCATCACAATTTTGATGGACATGAGATTCAAAAGATTGATGATGGTTTTATTATGTCTAAGGAATTTTTGGTTGATGTGCTTGAGATGACTATCCTAGCCCCAATTTTTGAAGAGTTGATTTTTAGAAATCTATTATTAAATCCATTTTTGAAAGCTCGAAAGGTTTTTTTTGGTATTGTTTTAACTTCTCTTTTTTTTTCCTTGAATCACTTGTTTGTTTTTAATTTGAAGTATCATATAGATTTTATAGCACAGGCTAGTTACTTTATTATAGGTGTTTTGTTTGCGCTACTCAGAATTAAATACGGCTTATTGTATGCTATTTTTAGTCATTTTATTTTCAACGTATTAGCTGTGAGCTATGCAAACAATATTGATTTGTATGTATTGGATTTTGTTAGTTCTAATTTTCTTTATTGGTGTCTTTATATCGTAGCTGTAATTGTAACCGCAGCTTCATTTTTTTGGATGTATTCGACAGCGGATGACAAGGGTTATGATTCTTGCTAACTTGCTTGACGCTGACTTATTGCACCAGCCGATTTACGAGTTTGCTACAATGGCGAGCAAATTAAATTTTAATTATGAATAAACTTTTGATTTTTTTTACTTTTCTCATTTTTATATTTTATGCATCCTGCCGAGTTACTAAAAGTAAAGATGGCTTAAAAGGTGTTGAGACTTCCTATTTAGATTCATTTGAAGTTAGGCTGCCTTACTATGTTATTAATAGTAAGATGATTGAAGAAAAACTTGATTCTATCATTTTGTTTGTTGAAAGCTGTGATGAGTATCAGCGAAATGGTAAAGATTATCCAACATTTCTGTATTTGTCCACAATAGACACGGGAGTCAAACTAATCGAAATCAAAGCGTCAAGAAATCATGTTTCTCTGTTAGACCCTGACGGTTTTTTTAAGCCACCTTTCAGTAATAAAAATTATATTGGAGTAGCCATATATCGGGGATATAAGGTTTTTCTTTCGGATTTGATAAGCTTAAGTCTGTCAAAAGAGCCAATATTACTTCCTTTTCTATCAGCAACAAGAGATACATTGTCTTTTGCAGCTATTGGCTTAAGAAAAACAAGTACTAAGGAGTGGAGATTGCAAATGGATTTGCCTTTAGTAATAGCAAGTTATAAACTATGCGATACAAATCTTGTATATATTGACTGGATTTGTTATCCAAATGTAAAATTTCCGTGGCCCTGTGGGCATCCAGTCACGAGATGAGCCATGTTGGCTATTTCAATTAGGTTTGTATTTGATAACAGTCATGTTATCTTGACGAAAGATTGTGCTTCGCCCCTTGAAAAAGGGACTTATTGAATAAGAGGTTTTACGGGATGGGCGTGTATAAAACCAAGGTCACAGGAAGTATTCTGAATTTAAAATAACCCTTTCGGAATGAACCAAGACGGCATTATGCCGTTAAATACAAGTACCGAGAA
>CAYTLX010000399.1:0-2300 GCA_964438645.1 uncultured Saprospiraceae bacterium
TGGTTACTGGATGCTGGTTACTGGATGCTGGTTGCTGGTTGCTGGTTGCTGGTTACTGGTGGCTGGTTGCTGGTTGCTGGATGCTGGTTGCACGAATTTACATTGTCCTGAAAGAATACACCTTGCCGAAAAGCCGATGACTTCCCTTAAGAAAGTGTTAATTCCGCTTGTTATGTCACAGATTGAGTCTTTTTTCTAATATGGAATGAAATAATTATGTATTTTTGTACACCTATTGAGCACTATTCGTATATTTACAACAAACAACAAAGAGTACTACCAATGAACAAACTATCCCTTATGCTTATATTTTTTTCCTTTTCGGGATGGGAAGTATGGGCGTGTGATTGTACGCCACTGCCTCTAGAAAAAGAACTAAAAGAAGTAGATCATGTCTTTCGTGGTCGTGTTATCGCTGTGAACCTTCGTTCTTATCCTATTGCTTACGAATTTGAAGTCTTAAAGACCTGGAAAGGCAAGAAAAGCCGCAAAGTTACCATCACTTCGGGCATCGGTAGTGGTGATTGCGGTATATCTTTTATCAATGGAAAGGAGTATTTGGTCTATGCCAAAAGGGGAAAGACGACCATTTGCCGTCGAACAGCCGAAATCGGCTATACCCAAGATGTGGCCATCCTGAACTGGAAATATGATAAATTTTTCCGAAAGGCACTCAAAAAAAGCAAGTCGGGCGTCTTGACAAATAATGAAGCCTTCTATTTGGCAGGCTTAGTCATGGAGCAGCCAGATAGTCTAGTCGGTAAGAAAATTGCCATTTTTGATGCTTCTTTTCCTATTTCTAAACGGGATTTCTTTCGGACTTGGGGTGGGCATGCGGTTGATGTGCAGTTTATCTTCTTAGACGATAAAGATCGGGATTTATATGGTGTCGATGGGATGTTAGTCGCTTGGACGAAAGGTCAAATAGTCGATGCAGAAAAACAGTTCTTGTTAGAAAAATTAATTGATCGAAAGCCAGAAGTTTTGCCCGGTGAGCTCCCTGATGGTGTGCTTACGCGAAATCGGTAATTGATGATGGATTCATCTGTTGAGCCCCAAATTCAAAGTGTCGTCAATTTTCAAGACCTTGTTGCGACCCCTTTTCAGGGAAATAGGAATGTGATTTGTTGGCAACGTGACCTAAAAGGAAATTTTGGGGAGATTGTCCAGAAATTAGAACCAAACGAAAATTTGGTTGAAATCGATCGAGATGAGCTACGTGAACTTTCGTTGAGTGAACAGGGGCAAATGGCTCGTGAAGTGATCTTAGAGGATTGGAAACTCTTGGAAGCTCATGGCGCTGCTCCCACACTAAACCTAATCAAGTTTTATGAGCGTGATAATGATTATCCGTTTTTTCCAACGGATGTATATTCCTTCCATGTCGATCGCTCTCCTGTCCCAATTGATACTTTTTTATGTACATATCATGGTAAAACTAGTGAAATATTACCTAATGCTCAAGCCATCCAAAAAGTTTTAGTTCCCGAGATTCGTGAAGAGCTCCAAAAACTGTATTGCGGAGCTGATGATGGTTTTGAGTCTTTTTTAAGAGAAAATTTCTTTGATTTACACTATAACGCCTTACCCAAAGCTCAACCTATTCGTTTAGGGCTTGGCCACTTATGTAGGCTCGCAATTGATCATCCAGATAGTCGGGTACTTCCTTGTGTACACCGTGCACCCAAGGAAAAAATGGAGTATCGGTTGATGATGATTTGTTGACGAAAAAAGTTGAAGTGTAATTCTGAAAATCTGTCTTCCTACCCTTAATTAATCTTGTGCACAAGAACATGGATAGCGCAGATGTGGCGGATTTGCACAGCTTTTCTAAGTAGCATACCAAACGGGTGGGATACAGCTATTTTACTTTAGCTTGTCGTTCGTTTTTGAAAAAAATCTAAGGAAAAAATTTTGTAAGTCCTTGATTCTTAATCATTTACCTTGATTCTGTACAACGGAAGATAAGACATACGCTATCCTTGTACCATTATGCCGCTAAATCGCTGTACCCGAAACTTGAAGAATGCCCCAATACCCTAGAAAACACAATGAACCGTCTGTTCTCCACGTTGTTCTAACAAGAAGATATTACGACTTTCCCACAAAAATGAAGATTATGCAAAACTTGCCCAAGTTATTCTACTCTTTTTTACTGATATGGGTCTTTTTGCCCGCAAGGGCGCAGTACTTTGGACGCAACAAACCACAATATGAGAAGAAGAAAATTGAAGTGGTTGAGACCCCCCATTTTCGGATATATCACTACTTAAAGAGCCCCAAAGCATTGTACAATGTAG
>CAYTLX010000400.1:0-2299 GCA_964438645.1 uncultured Saprospiraceae bacterium
CCCATTTTAAATTTACTAAATGTTTCCATTTTTACATCATAGTGTTGCCACCGATCCGCCCATGATGCCCAGCCCCAAATATGATTGTATTTTGAAAAATAATAATCCGCATCACCACGCATGGTGCCATCCTGGAAGTTGTCCCCTGATATTTGCCAAACTCTTAGATCTTGCTGATACTTGTCCAATAACGCTTCACAAAACCAAAAAAAACTTTGACTAGGCAAACAGTCATCTTCAAGAATGATGCCTTGTGCTTCATTCTCAAAAAACCATGTTATCGCTCCACTGACTGCATATTTACAGCCTAAATTTTTTTCTCGAAATAAAGTTTTCACATCACAATCCCAATCTATATTGTCCATAATATAGTTTCGGACTTTTTTTACTTTTTCAGCTTCGCCTTCTTTATTGTCTCTAGCTCCATCTGCGGCAATATAAAGCCTTGGTGGTTTAGCCTGGCGTATAGCCTGAAAAACTTGTTTCGTCGTGTCCAAGCGATTAAATACCAAAAATAACACTGCTGTCTTGAGTGGATATGGCGGGGTAAAGTCTGTAATTTCAGTCATTTATCATCAGCCTAAGATTTTCTTAAAATAAGCAATCGTCTCTTTTAACCCATCCTCCAATTGCACTTTTGGTGTCCAGTCAAGCTTCTCTTTTGCAAGCGTTATATCAGGTTTTCGTTGTTTAGGATCATCTTGGGGTAAAGGATGGAAAGTGATTTTAGACTTACCTCCCACCAATTGAAGCACTTTTTCGGCTAATTCAAGCATCGTAAATTCTACAGGGTTCCCCATATTTACAGGCCCGGTAAAACCACTTTCTGTCGCCATTAACCGAACAATCCCCTCTATCAAATCATCGACATAACAAAATGAACGTGTTTGCAACCCTTCCCCAAAAATAGTGATGTTTTCACCTTTCAGTGCTTGCATAATAAAATTACTGACAACCCGTCCATCATTGGGATGCATCCGCGGCCCATAAGTATTAAAAATACGTGCAACCTTAATCTCAAGATTATGTTGCCGGTGGTAATCAAAAAATAATGTTTCTGCACATCGCTTGCCTTCATCGTAACAAGCCCGCGGCCCAATTGTATTGACTCGCCCCCAATAGGATTCCTGCTGCGGATGGACCTCCGGGTCGCCGTAAACTTCGCTTGTAGATGCCTGAAATATTCTGGCTTTAACACGCTTCGCAAGCCCAAGCATATTAATAGCGCCATGCACACTTGTTTTCGTTGTTTGTACCGGGTCATGCTGATAATGAACAGGACTGGCTGGGCAGGCTAAATTAAATATTTGATTAACTTCGACATATAAAGGAAAAGTCACATCATGACGCATTAATTCAAAAAATGGATTGGTAAAAAGGTGTGAAACATTCGCTTTACTACCGGTAAAAAAATTATCCACACATAAAATATCATGCCCATCTTTTAATAATCGATCACAAAGATGCGATCCAAGAAAACCGGCTCCACCGGTAATTAAAATTTTTTTCATAAAATTTATTTAATCCATAAATAGATAAGGCTTTGTTACATAATTATACTGATGTTACGCACCATGATAATTTTAACCCAATATATTGTGTACTGACCCTCTATGGAGTCACAAAATATGGCTAGTCTCCATAACATCAGTTCATAAAAATATTCCTACCAAACATAAATACATATAACTAAAATACATGACTCATACTACTCCCCTATGAAACAACCCAATCAATACAAATGCCTTTATCTTCATCCAAAATATACTTCTTGTTTGTCGATGAAATAAATCAAATAATAACGTTGCACTTATTTGTCCAGCCAATGTTGCTATAGCTGATCCCTTTACACCATAAACTGGCATGAGAATATAATTGAGATATACATTTACAATCATTCCCAAAAAAGATCGCCAAAATGCTAGTTTTTGTAAGTTCTCTGATAAATACCAGCTACCACTTGCAACGCCTAAAAATACAAATATGGCCACCCAGATATATATCTTCAACACAACACCTGCTTGACTGTAATCCATGCCATACAAAAACAATACCAGCCAATCACTTAAAAATGTCATTGGTAATACAATAGCTATTGCCAACCAAACCATGAAGGTAAAGAGGAGTTGTAGTCGAGCATAATACAGCTTTTCATTCTCTTTTTTAGCATTAATAATAGCCGGAAAAAGTGAGTTAGTTATTACCATAGGTACAAAATACCACACTTCACTTAATCGTACCGCTGCCGCATATTGACCCACTGCTTCAGTATCCAACATTTCTTTAATCATCACTTGGT
>CAYTLX010000401.1:0-2298 GCA_964438645.1 uncultured Saprospiraceae bacterium
CGTTAACGATGGCTTTGTTGGCTTCTGTTTTGTCAAGGTCGATTATCTTTGTTGGTCCATCTAGCTGGGTGTGGCCACTTGGATTCGGCTGTGTGCTTTTGTCAGCAAGATTGTCCCAGTGCTCGGTCGCGACTCCATTTTCAAATTTAAAAATATCAAAGGCTATTTTAGGACCAAAGAAATCATATTCTGAATGAGCCACCACATAGTCGCCATCTTGAAAACACCTGACAATATTGGCTTTTTTGATTAGCCCCGCTTCAATTAGCCCGATGAGTTGATCGCGTCCATCTCCTACATTTGGATTGTGTTGGATGTATTTAGTTGGACTAACAAATTTTTTGACAGCGTTCGTATTTTTGGAAGGCAAGCTTTCAATGATTTCAATGGCTTTTTGCTTGTTGGTTATTTTTGTTTTAGAAACCATCTTTTTTGTGTTTTTAGAAGTTAAAGAATTTTGGTTGGTAGAGGAGCAGGCACTAATAAAAAATACCAATGCCATACTCCAAAAAGCGAATTTTTTCATGCTTTTTGGTTTTGATTATTGAATACTGCAAAGATGGCATCTCTATGCCTTTCGGAAAAGGTTAAACTTCTTTAAGAATGGTTAATCTTGTACATGGTGATTCTACTGAGCTTGCGCCAAAAACTCTTTAGGAGATAAAGATGTATGTTTTTTGAAAAATTTCGTAAAATTGGTAACTTCTTCAAAACCAAATAGATAGGAGACTTCAGTGATGTTTTTATGACCATCAATAAGCTGCTTTTTAGCTTTTAGAATTACAATGTGGTCAATAAATGCCTTTGCGGTCATTTGGGTTAATATCTTACAAGCATGATTTAGTTTTCGATACGAAGTATGGAGCATTTGGCAATAGTCATTGGTGTTGCGGGTCTCTGAAATCTTCTCTTCTAATAATTTTTGAAAGCGGATAAAAAGGGCCTTCTCTTCTGGGTTTCCAAGGATGTCTTGCTTCGTTGCTTGTGATTGTATTTTTAGTAAAAAGGTTCTCAATAAATTTTGTAAGATGGCTTGTTTGTGCCCAGTTTTTGGCAAATGATATTCTTGATACAAGTAGAAGAATAACGAATGGAAGCTTTGATAATTATCTTTTTGCGGAAGCGTCATAATCGGCTGATAGAGACTAGAATTGTAAGGATAAGTGTAAGAGATGTCTTTGAATTTTATTTGGTTATGATATAAAAATTGATCCGTAAATAACAATAAAAACCCTTTGACCCCTTTGCGCTTCACCCAAGCATTTACTTGGTCTTTTCCAATAAAAATGATGCTCTGTTTTTCGTAGTCGTATTCTTTGAAATCAATTAAATGAGTCCCCTTTCCATGAGTGATGAAAATAATCATATAAAAATGAATCCGATGCAGCTTGAACTTGTCAAGGTCGTCTTTTTCTGCAAAGAACTGCTCCAGTTGGATGATCTCAATGCCATCTTCTTCGACATCCTTTCGGAAGGAGTATTCTTTGATGGGGTTTGGCATGGCTGATTATTGTGGTTTGGTTGAGTTTATTGCTTTTGGTAGTTTAGTCGTTACCAAGTAGGTGAAAACCAACAATTACTAGTGTCTTTTAGTTTAGTGTAGTTCGAACTTATTTTGAATGCAAATTATACAAAATAAAAAACTAATTTCAACTTAGCTAGTTTTTGGGTTGCAAAAAGAAATTATATAACTAATTGATAATCAGTACTATATCCGTGTACAAACGTTTACAAACGCCTACATACGCAAGTAAACGTCTAATACACGAATAAAACTTGACAACACCCCCACCTTTGCACTGTCGACAAAATGTTGGCCGTTGATGTGGGAATCGCATCACGTATCTTTAACCTTTTTAATCTTTGAATTATGAACAATTTACGTAATCATGTACTGCTTATTGGACGCTTAGGCCAAGACATTGAACTCAAGAAATTTAGTAATGGCAATCAGGTGGCCCGTGTTTCTCTAGCGACTAATGAATCCTACAAAAAAGATGATGAATGGACTACAGAAACCCAATGGCACCGTATCGTCGCTTGGGGCAAATTAGCCGAAAGAATGTCAAATCAACTAAAAAAAGGCCAACAAGTCACCGTGCAAGGCAAACTAAAGTACAATACCTTTGAAGATAAAAATGGTATTACACGGACAGTGGCAGAAGTCATTATCAACGAGTTTATGGTAAATGGCAGAACGGCCGCAAAAGCGGATACCCCTACAACAGCAAAAGCTTGAGGGAATTAGGGATAGTATGATGAAGGGGCGCATGTTGCGCCCCTTTTGTATCATGATGC
>CAYTLX010000402.1:0-2287 GCA_964438645.1 uncultured Saprospiraceae bacterium
GACCTTGACCACCATCCCATCAATTTCGTAGGGATATTGCTCACGATTGGCTTCTGCCCATTTACAAAAATCACTCACTTCGGTGATGTTTTTGCAGACTTTGATTAGATTATGCGGTACCAAAAACCCAATTTCGCTTAAATATTGGAGCATTTCGGAGTGGGACACAAACTTATCGGTCGCATCGTTTCCATTGACATCTTGCGCAAAAGTCATTTGATAGACAAAGGTATCCAACTTCCTTTGAGCGGCTTCTTTTGGATCTTTCATACGTAAGCCACCAGCGGCAGCATTTCGTGGATTGGCAAAAAGTGGCAGCCCTTTTTGGGCACGTTGTTGATTTATTTTTTCAAAATAATCCTTGCGGATCAATGCTTCGCCCCTTAGCTCTACTTGATGAATGCCCCTTGCGGAAAAATCAGCCGAAAGTGGAATCGTGGGCATCGTCTTGACATTTGGGGTGATATCATCCCCTTGCTGGCCATTGCCCCGAGTGGCACCCCGCACTAGAAAGTTATTTTCATAAATGAGCGTCACGGTGCTACCGTCAAATTTGGGTTCGACGACATACGTAATCGGCTCTTCTTCCCCAGTCAATTTACGGACTTGCTGCTCAAAATCTTCTAAATCTTCGGCATTATAGCTATTTTCTAGGGACAACATCGATGATAGATGCGTCACTGTCGCAAAGTCACTGGACAAGTCCGACCCCACCCGCTGTGTTGGAGAATCTGGGGTGATTAGCTCGGGATGTGCGGCTTCAAGTCGTTCCAAGGTCTTAAAGAGCATATCATATTCATAGTCCGAAATAATGGGATCATCTTTGACATAGTATTTCCATTCGTGGAAGCGGAGCAGCTTGCGCAAAATGGGTAATTGCTCCACCGATACCTGATCTGGCTGGTCTAACAAGGCTTTTCCTGTTTGGATATATTCTTTTTGAGTCTTTGCGTCGTACATCGTTATGTTGAAATTTTGCGCAAGTTAGGGATTTATCTTTATACGCCGCCAAGGGATAAAGAGATACTAGGATGAAATTGATATTCGCATCAGGTGGCTAATTCCCAGTTTTGTTTAGCGTGTAATAAAGCACTAGAGCTTGAAAAACCTAAAAGCCAAGCAATTTCTTGTGTTTTAAGCGTTTTGCCTAGTTTTAAGTAATAAAAAAGCTCTTTTTTTATGCCATTAGTGATTTGTCTAAAAGATGATGATTCCTGCTTCAGTTTTCGTTGAAGTGTCCTTTGTGTTATTGCAAACTGCGTCGCCACTTGGCTTAATGAAGGCAACTCTGGCTCGCACATATGGAGTGTCATTAATCTTACCTTTGCTGAAAAAGGTTTATACTGACTGTTTGGCAGAGAGACCATTGATAGAAATTTTGGTAAAATGGATTCAATGTCTTTTTTTTGGTTGACATTTATCTTTGATGAAAGAATGCTTGCTCGAAATCTAAAAGTATGCTTCGCCCTTTTTTTTACGGACTTCTTAAACCAATAACTGAACTCTTTTTGATTTTTATTCGGAACATAGCAATCAAACTTTTCAGTGCCAACGATTAACTTCAACTCTCTAAATACAAATACAAAAATGGTATCAAGGATACCGTTGCGAATCGAAGATGTCAGCGGACTATTTAGTTCTAGAAAAAAATAATCTCCTTCTAAGTAGCTATCAAACTGAACCAAAGGAAAGTTTGCATCGGAATAATCTGCCCATAATTGGACAATTTGCTCAATACTCGTTGACACCATAGAAATCTCATAAACAGACTTCAAAGCATTGATATTCAAAAAGAAACCAAAGTGGAGCCCAAACTGGGGGTCTTTGGATGCGGCAATTAAGTCTGACAATAAATCTAAGTATTGGAACTTGGTAACATAAGGGCTGTCGCTGAAATCAGAAACAGAATTCTCCATTAATAGACCTTTACATCGGCCATACCCTACCAAACTTTTATAGTGTTCTGATAATATTTTCATGGTTATTTTTTACAAAGAATGTCGTAAAATATCAATATTGCAACTATTTAAGCCTATATTTTTGTATAAAAAAAGATGCAACACACATTTTACAACCAGGCAGAAATAATAAAGTACTCCATCAATGACGCTGTCATTGCAGTCCGAAAATTTGGTCAAGGACCGCCCTTAGTGCTGATTCATGGCTTCATTGTACATGGATACACCTGGAGAAAATTACTTCCAGAGCTAGCCATGCATTTTACTTGTTATGTTGTCGATCTTCCTGGGTTTGGCAGTAGCGAATGGACTCGAAAAACGGATTTTAC
>CAYTLX010000403.1:0-2271 GCA_964438645.1 uncultured Saprospiraceae bacterium
TGGACGTACTTGGATGCCCCCACGAGCCGCCAGAATCGTCACACCTAGTCCCAAAATAAAGAGTAGGATTTGGATGGACCATTTTCCCTTACGGGGAATAAAAAAAGACCGCTTGGAAAATCGAATCAACCCATAAATCAGCAGAAGTAAAAAAACTACCAACCACCAATATTCCAAAAAATAACCCAAAATATTTGATTGGTTATTAGAAAACATCGCAAAATCACTCACTAACGTACGTCTAAACGCAAATTGATAAAAACCAATGTCTATCACTTCAATAAAGAACAAAATTGAATTGAAAACAACGAAAAGTATTTGCAAGAAGGTTTGATAGCTGGTTCTATTTCGAAAATTAAACGGAATCAAAGAAAACACAATCAAAAGTAGATTGGCATACGTCACCGCCACAATATCAAATCGTAAGGCATAGAAAAATAATTTTGCCCCCTGGAACAGCGCAATATCATTGAAAAACGGATAGTTGTATAGAAAGAAAACTATCCGAATCATGGATAGCATCAATAAGCTCCAGCCTAGTCGGGAGCCTAGTTGTTTGATAGGAGTAAATTGTGAATTGAGCATGGGGCAAAGGTATTGTTTTTTTTTATTTAGAAATGCGCTAGCGATAATTGCCAGACAGACGAACAGCCGTTCGGCTCGACATCCCAAAGTGCCAGTGGCCAGCATCCAGCATCCAGAAACACTAAACTAGCCACCAGATTTTCAACAAAATTCAATTTGCCCTGACAAAATGGCATATCAATTCCGTATTTACCGTATCTTTGCAGAAATTAGGACTAGAAGCAGTAATATCCTGCCGTCTTAGCGATGAAAACAAGAGAAAATGTTAGATAGAAACGAGATAAAAGTCAATCTGAACAAGGAAATTGACGAGTCTATTCAAGGCTCTGCCCTAAAAGTGAAGAGTAATGGGGCAAAATCCAAGAAATTCTACATCGAATCCTATGGATGTGCGATGAATTTTAATGACTCTGAGATTGTCGCTTCTGTCTTAGACACGATGGATTATGGCAATACCCAAGATATTAACCAAGCGGATTTGATTTTGGTTAATACCTGTTCCATTCGGGAAAAGGCGGAAGATACCATCCGTAAAAGGCTAAAATATTATGATGTCATCAAGAAAAAGAATCCAAATGTAAAAATTGGGGTGCTAGGTTGTATGGCGGAGCGTATGAAAAAGACCTTGTTGGATGATGAAAAAATTGTGGACTTGGTGGCAGGCCCAGATGCTTATCGGGATTTACCCAATTTAATTCCGACCATCGAAGGGGGCGAAAAAGGCATGAATGTCTTCTTATCTCGTGTGGAGACGTATGATGATATTATGCCCAAACGATTGGATACAGGGGGAATCTCAAGTTTTATTTCTATTATGCGGGGCTGCGACAATATGTGTACCTTTTGCGTAGTACCTTTTACCCGTGGGCGGGAGCGTAGTCGGGAGCCGTATTCTATTTTAGCGGAAGCAGAAGACCTTTTCCGTAAGGGATACCGAGAAGTAACCTTGCTAGGACAAAATGTAGATTCTTACAAATGGACTAATCCAGAGACCAACCAAGAGATGACTTTTGCCCAATTATTGGTCTTGGTGGCAGGTGTGGACCCTGATTTGCGTGTTCGTTTTTCGACATCTCACCCCAAGGATATTACGGATGATGTATTGTATGCGATTAGGGATCACGAAAATATATGTAATTACGTTCATTTGCCCTTGCAAGCAGGGAATTCTCGAATTTTAGAAATGATGAATCGTACCTACGACCAAGAATGGTATCTCAATAAGGTCAAAAGGATTTATGAAGTGATTCCAGATTGTGCGATTTCTTCGGATATGATGACAGGTTTTTGCTCGGAGACCGAAGAAGAACATCAAGATACGTTGTATGTGATGGAACAGTCAAAATATTCGATGGCATATATGTTTGCCTATTCCGAAAGGCCTGGTACCCCAGCGCAAAAACGCTTTGAAGATGATGTGCCGGAAGAGATAAAACAAAAGCGGTTAAGTGAAGTGATTCGCCTGCAAAGGCAATTGTCATTTGCTCATAATCAACGTGATATAGGCAAGGTTTTTAAAGTCTTAATCGAAGGCAATTCAAAGCGCTCTGATGATGACTTTAAAGGTCGCACTTCTCAAAATAAAGTGGTTAATTTCCCCAAAAAAGAAGGACTGAAAAAAGGAGAGTATGCTTTTGTGAAAATTTTAAGCGGGACAAGTGGCTCTTTGCGTGGAGAGATTGTAAA
>CAYTLX010000404.1:0-2215 GCA_964438645.1 uncultured Saprospiraceae bacterium
CAACATCATTGACAAAGCGTTTTGATTTTGGTTTGAGTGGCACCATCGCTTATTCATATGGCGATTCTTACTCTGTATTTGATGGCACTTCTTCTCAAAATAAATCTCAATGGAGATATCATTATACCATTAATGGTCGTAATGTAGATGATGAGTTGAGACGTTCTCAGTTTTCAGCAGGTCATAGGATTATGGCTAATGCGACTTATAAGCTCGATTGGAACAAAGGTAAAAATGTCGGAACAACAATTTCTTTCTTTTATGAAGGAAAATCAGGACAACCTTACACTTATGCTTATAATGATCGTGGTAAATTGAATAACGAAACAGGAAAGTCCTACCAATTGTTGTATGTCCCCAAAGATGCTAATGACATTAACCTAGTACAAAGTGGTGATGATTCTCCAGAAGACCAATGGAGAGCTTTAAATGAATTTATTGAAGCGGATCCATATTTAAGTACTCGTCGTGGTCAGTATGTAGAACGCAATGCTTCTAGAGCTCCTTGGATTAATGCTTTAGATGTAAAAATCTCTCAAGATTTTAACATTGTTTCAGGTGGACAAAAGCATGCTTTTCAAGTATCTTTGGATATCTTTAATTTTGGTAACTTAATTAATCGTAAATGGGGAAGACGTTATTTAGTGAATAATAATTACACCATGATTCAGTTCAAAGGATTTGAAGCAGATGGTACAACTCCGAAATTTACTTTTGATGGTCGTAAGTATAAAGATTTGAAATCTGACTTTATTGATGACTCTGGTCTTCAAAGTTCTAGATGGCAAATGCAGCTTGGCTTGCGTTATACTTTTAACTAGTAGCTTATCTACTTTACAGCAAATAAATAAAAAAAGGGGCTTGGTCATCGACCAAGCCCTTTTTTTATGAAAACTTTAAGACTCTTGAAGCGTAAACCAAGCAATATCGCCCCTATTTTTGGGTTTTATGCTTACATTTACACAAAAAAACTTAACAAATGAGATATAATTGGATACTCCTTTTGCTTTTGGGCTTGTTTTTAATGCCCGCTAGTGATGCTTACGCACAAACACGTAGAAGATCCACTGGCAAAAAGAAACCCAAGACTTATAAGAAAAAAAAGAAAGATACTCAAAAATCTGACTTTTGGAGAGAGCAAGTCTGGTATGGTGGCACCATGCAGCTTGGTTTTGGCGGAAATAGTAATTATTCTCAGTTTGTCATTGGGTTAACGCCGATGATGGGCTTTAAGATCAAAGAGACCCCTTTTTCGGTTGGCCCAAGGTTTGGGGTAACCTACATGAGTTTGAAGGGGAATGCTTCAGATGGCAAGGTGCATCGGGCGAGTTTACCTGCTTACACGACATCGGCATTTGCCCGAGTGAAATTTTTGCAGCAGTTTTTCTTACATACCGAATATGAGCTAGAATGGCGCAAAAATGCTTTTGTGGATAATTTTGGGCAATTAGTCGTTGACAGAGACGGCAAGGTATTGACAGATAAGCAACAAAGAAAAAATGTCTATATCGGTGCAGGTTATAATCCTGGCGGATATGAATTTATGGTATTGTATAACTTCAATATTCCTGAGTCCAGCTTAGAGCAGCCATTTTCTTTCCGGGGTGGATTTACTTGGAATTTTTGATAATGGGAAGGATTTTGTTTGGTTTGAGAAACCTAGGCCAGCCAAAGCATGGAAGATAAAATGCTAAGCAGGTAGATAAAAACTAGGGTTTCTTAAACCTTTAGTAATTGGTGTAATGGTACTTAAGGTCAAGTAAAAAGAAATTTAACGGGTGGGTCATTTTTGGAAGCCTAGCCGCTGCAGGCAAAGGAACGTGAAATTTATTTCACCCCTTCGAGTAGCAAAGCGACAAATGAACGCCAAAGGCAATTTGAACGTCCGCAGGACAAATGAACGTCCGTAGGACAAATGAACGGAGCGAAGCGACTAAAGGTCTCTGATGAGAAGTTTCTTGATTCTAGGGATAGGGCCGCTACAGCTATTATCGTGGCAAGTAATGCAACCGTTGATGATATTGTTATAAGCGGTTTTTTGGTCTTTGGCATTTCCAAGCGCTTTTATTTGTTGGAGGTAAGAAGCGGCAAAGCCATGCAGGTCGTCCATAGTCATTTCTTCGTCAGTGGGTGTAGCCGTATATATGTTAGAGAAGTCAGGAATATCAGTAATCTCCTTACCTGCTTCCAAGTCTTTTTTGGTCTCCTTCCAATG
>CAYTLX010000405.1:0-2210 GCA_964438645.1 uncultured Saprospiraceae bacterium
AAAGATACAGTGCATATCTATCTTGACTTCAATCAAGGATTTACTTCTTTGGAGATAAAAAGTCTTGTTACGGAGTTTTATGAAAAGCTATACTGCAAGTTGAAAGTTGAAATCATCGAAAATGTTTTCAAATATGAATTGACCACGGAATTTTTGAACCATATCAAAGATAATTACGCAAATTTTAGCCGTTTCTACGATTTTTCTTTTGATAATTTGGATGCGGAATATGCCAATTGGAAGCAGCTTGATGAAAAGCAAAAGGTGCATCACGTTTTTAAGTATATCCAAAAATATACTATACGCAATGAAACAAGAGTGGATATGACCATGAAGTTTATAAATTTTCTAAATATTTTCCTTGAGAAGAAGAAAGTTAAGCTGATTATAACCTACGACAATATCGATAAGTTAGTTCCCGTCGCACAGCGTAATATAATGAGTAAAATTTTGGCTTTTAATAAAATTGCGAAGACAAAAAAAATCATCACTATACGTCGGTCAACAAAGGCAAAGTTGGATAAAATTATTGATCGAAGCCAAGAACGAATGAATCGGCAGAATCGAAGCCAAACGATTTATGGACACATATACCACCACGGTCCGTCCCCTATCAGGGTTTACATAATACGGCTCCGAGAGTTAGTGCAAGATATAGACGATTCCGTTTACTTTAATGTTTTATCGCAAGATGAAAAGGAAGCCGTAAAGCTGAGAGCAAACGAAATTTTAAAGTATTTAGACCATGGTAATAGTTTTTTGAAACAAGCTTTTCATTGTTTGAGTGGAGAGTCAAATAGGCTAGGGTTAACGATTGGAAACAGACCCTTTGCTAATTATTTTAGTCCATTTAACTCCAAATCACTTCATCAGCATCAATTGATTCAAGGTTTTTATGTAGGAAGTGAACCATCTCTGCGAATGAGTCATTTTGATGACTATGTGGCTAATCTTTTTTCGGACTATAGAACGAATGAGTTTACGCTAATCAATTACCATTTGCTTTCAATTGTTAAGCAAGGCAGACAAATGGACCGGGCATTTCGAGTCGCATCTTATATCTATGACATCTTGTATGACTCTTTTGATTACAGTGACGAAGAAATAATCCATGCCTTTAACTACTTGATGGATGATCGGCGAGCATTAATAGGGGGAGAGTTTCGTCCAGCTTATAAGGATTCAGAAGAGTTGTTTCGGCTTGATGACAGAATTAGAATCACCGAGCTTGGGGAGCGGTATTTTGATGGACTTTTGATGAATGGCACACGATACTTACAGGAATGCTTTCTTAGTCTAAAATGGCCTGTAAAGCAAAATGTACAAACCTATGAATATACGGTTTCAGGGCGGTTTCAAGCATTAAGAGACTGTTTATATGACATTGAAGAGAATGAAAAATTTAGGGAAAAAACATATGAGTATAATCTAGATAGCTATGAGGCTCACCCTTTCAAATTCATTAATATCGAGCGACATCTATTGGGTCATTTTGCCAATTCATTTATTTTTGTAACCCAAGGAATGGATAAGCTTTCTTATAGTCTCCAGGTAGAAATTGAAGCTTGGCTTTATTTGTTGGAAAGAAAGGAAATTGATGCTGAGTTTGCAAAGAAAATTCAAATCTTAAGAAATATACTCCGAAGGACTGCAGTTAGCCGTTAAGCTAACTTAGTCTTTGCTTTTTTGACCTAGGATTGTTAACTGAATAGAGATTTTTGCTGTGTTTAGCAATAATAGCTTTTTATTGGTTCTTCGTCGTTTGTTGTGGGTTTTCATTTTTATATCTAGTTTGGCTAGAACGGCTCGAAAGAGCCTATTGAACGCCAAGGCACTTTGAACGCCACGTTAGTAGCTTTTGAACAAAAATAGGAAACAAAGTCAATTTTAAAAGGCATTTCTAAAATCCACTTGAAACGACGAAGCACCATCTCTTTTGTATTGCAGGCGATCAGAAAAAAAAAGGGTTTTTGGGTTTGATCCGCTGTTGTAAAAAAAAAATTGTCCATATTAAAACGGAGCTATCTTCCCGCTTTCTAAAGTGTAAATCCGCAAAAATCCTTCCTTGTCCGCAGCATCCGTCCCATCCGTGTTCCTGCCCGACGCCTTAACTGTAAATGTTGAAAATGAATATTGATTTCTCCCTACAAAGCACAAAATTCTACCACATTTTCCCTATCTTTGCCACATGAGTGAATTCATCGTATCGG
>CAYTLX010000406.1:0-2209 GCA_964438645.1 uncultured Saprospiraceae bacterium
ATCCAAAGAAGCAAAGCAACCAAATACCAGCCATTTGTCATAAAATTATGTTAAAAATTCAATTTTTTCTTCCATAATTGAGTTATAAAGCGTTAATTTGGTGTCAATTACTGGTTACTATGAAATACACAATACTCGTTTTCTCCTTTTTAATGGCCTTTTCGGTTACTTTATTTGCGCAAGTGCCTAATGATATATGCCTATATGCTACACCAATTCCTAGTGTAGATCATTACTGTTCAGGAGAGCAGGAATTTACTAATCAGGGTGCAGAACAAGATCCTGACTTACCCACCAACAACTGCTTCTTCTCTTATGAGCATGCTGTTTGGTTTTCTTTTGTACCGCTAGAACCTGCTGTAGTTATTCGGGTAACCGGTACGGCGGGGGAAGGCTCGTTGGCTAAGCCGATTGCAGGGGTATTTGGTGGCACTTGTGGCAATCTTTCCCTTGAAGGATGTTCTAACACGGGGCCTGGCGTCCTAGAGCTGACAGTAGCAGGATTAGTCATTGGACAGACTTACTATCTGATGGTGGATGGAGCCAATGGCGGGGTTGGAACTTTTCAGGTATGTATCAATGATTTTGTACCCATTCCTTTTCCTGAAGCGGATTGTGGTTCGGGGGTTAATTTGTGCGATAAAACGGGATTTCAGGTACAAAGCTTAGTGGGCACCGGAAATGACCATAATGAGCTGGATGCCAATTCTTGTATTGGGGAAGAGTTTGCTTCTTCTTGGTACAAATGGACTTGTGATCAATCTGGCACCTTAACTTTTGTGATTACCCCCAATAATAATGACCCTTCCAAAGAGACCGATGATATAGATTTTGCCATTTATAGGCTGCCAGGCGGATTAGATGATTGCGCCAACAAAGAATTGGTTAGATGTATGGCATCGGGCGCAAATGTAAGTCAACCTTATTCATCTTGGGCGATATGTAATGGACCGACTGGATTGAGCGAAAACTCAACCGATGTAACCGAAGACCCTGGATGTAACAATAATTCTGATAATTATGTAGCTGCTTTGGATATGGTATCTGGAGAAAGTTATGTCCTGATTGTCAATAATTTTTCTCAATCGGGTTTAGGATTTTCGATTGATTTTGGTGGTTCGGGTACTTTTTTGGGGCCCAAGGTTGATTTTGCGGTCGATGCGGTCGCAGCGTTTGAGTGTGATAAGACGATTACTTTTATTGACAGTTCCTATACGGATGTGGGCAATATTGTGTCATGGAATTGGAATTTTGGGGCAGGGGCATCCCCCGTTTCTGCGAATACAACGGGCCCACACAATATAATCTATGATTCATTTGGGGATAAAATTGCTGCATTGACTGTCGAAAATGAACAAGGATGCCGTGTGACCAAAATTGTGGATTTTTATATAGAATCTTGTTGTGAAGATTTTCCAGATTTAGATGTTTCGGCTGAAACCACCGACAATCTATGTGCAGGGGATAGTACAGCAGTCATCTTGGCGCAAGGATTTGCGGGTAATCCTGCCTATGCTTATAGTTTAGATGGGCTCCATTATAGTCCAAATCCGAAGTTCCCTAATTTGCCGCAAGGTGATTTTGTGGTTTATATCCAAGATCGAAAAGGCTGTGTAGATACAACTACCGTAGCTTTGGTCGATCCACCCCAATTAGTTGTAAGTGCAGGGCCAGACATTACGTTGGTCTTAGGCGATTCTTCCTTGGTGCAAGGTTTCTATTCGCCCAATCAGCCAGTAGATATTGAATGGGTTGGCAATTTAGACTGGCTACCATGTGATTCTTGTTTAGTTCCGATGGCTCGACCTTTTGAGAGTACCGACTATACGCTTAGAGTGACCAATGATAATGGTTGCGTTTCCGAAGACGATATGCACTTTACAGTAAATATAATCCGTCCCTTTTATGCACCCAACGCCTTTTCTCCTAATGGCGATGGCATCAATGATTGGTTTGGCGTCTATAGCACTGGAATTGCCATAGACATCGACGAATTATTGGTCTTTGACCGCTGGGGCAGTCTAGTCTATCAAGATAAAAATGTACCACTCAATAATCCATCTGTCGGTTGGGATGGTACATACAAAGGCAAAAAACTCGATCCAGATGTTTATGTTTGGATAGCCAAAGTACGGTACTTAGACGATGTGGTCGTTCAATTTTCCGGGGATGTAACGCTTGTAAAATAACGAAAAGAAGCCCCAGGAAA
>CAYTLX010000407.1:0-2207 GCA_964438645.1 uncultured Saprospiraceae bacterium
CAATATCCGCATCTTGCTCAATCGCTCCAGATTCCCGTAAATCAGACAGCATCGGACGCTTTACGCCTCCACGTGCTTCTACTTGACGACTTAGCTGGGATAAGGCTAAAATAGGCACGGATAGTTCTTTCGCCAACGCTTTGAGTGACCGGGAAATCATAGAAATTTCTTGTTCTCTATTTTTAGAGCCACCTTCTCCGCCTGCAGTCATTAATTGTAGGTAATCAATAATGACCATTTCAAGGTTAGAGTTCGATTTTAATCGACGGCACTTGGCACGAAGCTCAAAAATATTAATGGCTGGGGTATCATCAATATAAATAGGTACATCAGACATGCGCTCAATGGTTTTTTGTAATTGAACCCACTCATGCCCTTCTAATTGACCATTTCTTAATTTTTGCATGGAAATTTCTGCTTCTGCTGCTATTATTCTTTGCGCAAGCTGCACCGAACCCATCTCTAAGGAAAATATAGCGACGCCTTTTTGATGATCCATCGCTGCATTTCGCGCAAGCGCCAAGGTCAAAGCCGTCTTACCCATACCTGGACGAGCCGCAATAATCACTAAATCAGACGGCTGCCACCCCGAAGTAATCTTATCCAAATCTAAAAAGCCCGAAGGTACGCCCGTAAATCCGTCTTTCTTTGTGGAGAGCTCTTCCGCCTTTTTAACTACCATGGCAGATAAACTACTTAAGTCTTCAAAACTTTTGGACAAGTTATTTTGGGTGATGGCAAATAGACCTTGTTCCGCCGTTTCTAATAAGTCAAATACATCTGTCGTGTCTTCGTAGGCATCATTTATCACTTTCGTGGAAAGGTGAAGCAACTCTCTTTTGATATGCATTTCGGAAATAATCCGCGCATGGTACTCGATATTTGCGGCAGAGCTGACTTTATTCGTTAGTTCGACTAAATAATGCGGGCCACCGATGTCTTCTAACTTCCCATTCTTTTTTAATTGCTCGGCCACCGTCAACAAATCAACGGGCTGTGACTTTTCAAAAAGATTAATGATGGCCTTGTAAATTTCTTGGTGTGCATCCACATAAAAGGCGGAAGACACCAAAATATCCATCACCGTGACAAGACCTTCTTTGTCCAACATTAAAGCACCCAAAACCGCTTCTTCTAAAGGTATCGCTTGTGGCTGCACCTTCCCAAACAAATAGTTTGAACTTTCATTGACTTTTGCCTTTCGTCCAAAGCGGTTGCCCGAAATAGGTTGTTTTTTATTGGGTTCTTTTTTCATTTTTTCATTTCTTTTTGAAACATATTAGAAAAATTCAAGTATAAGAGGGCTTTTTCTAAGAAAGCGGGCTAAAAAACCTTTTTTTTCCTTCAACTATACTAAGTAAATAAGGCAAAATTGAAGGCATTTGTCCAAAATAACAATAAAAACACACGTTTTTCCTTGATTTGTCCCAAAGCTAAGTAAAATAAATGACAAGAAAAGTGAAACAAATACGATTGCTTCTCCACAAATGTGGAGAATAGGGGCTAGTAATGTGGAAAAAGGCGCTGCGACTAATAGTTTTCCACACAAAAGACTAGTTTTCCACAATATCGTTAGCACCTTTAATACAAATTATATATTTTTATATATATTAATGCTTCTAAAAATAGGGATTAGGAATAATTGGAATTTAGTTATCAGCTTGCAAGAAAATAAAATGGAGAAAAAAACGAGATGTTGAAAAAAAAATATTTTTTTTTAAATGAAGAATAACATGTGATTCATGTCCAACAAAACGTTTCGATACTAAATTTAACATATATGTATATTTGAATATGTTTTCTTGTTTCTAATGCTACTTATTGTTTTATGGTAACTGTTTAGGTCTCCCTATTTTTAGGCAGAAAATAGATGTTTTTATGTGTGTGAAGCTATTTTTTTTGAAGCGTAGCACCACTAAGTAATAAGAAAATAGCCAAAACAGGCACCCAAAGGGCAATTTATGGCAAAAATTTGCCCTACCAATGGTTCGGTCATTTTTTTTTGGCAAAAAAGTAGCAATAAACCCAATAAACACGGGCTTTTTTCTATTTAATGCAAGTTATGTTTTTGGCTGAGTTGCGTAAAATAGAAGTTATTTCTTTATGTTCATTTTGCCTTGATGCAAAACGAACCAAAAAATCAAGAATCTCAAAAGGAAATTTTTGGGTGTTTGTGATTAATTTATTTCCTTACTCTGTTATTCTTT
>CAYTLX010000408.1:0-2205 GCA_964438645.1 uncultured Saprospiraceae bacterium
CATAATTTGCCCGTCATCAATATCTTAAATGAAGATGGCAGCATCAACGAAGCAGGCCAAATCCTAGTGGGCGAAGATAGATTTGCCGCAAGGAAAAAAATCAATAAAATGTTGGCGGAGTCTGGTCATCTCGTCAAAATGGAAGACTACCAAACCAATATCGGTCGCTCCGAAAGAACCCATACCATCGTCGAGCCTAGATTGTCTTTGCAGTGGTATGTGAATATGAAAAAATTGGGCGAGAAAGCTTTGGATGCGGTGATAACGGATGAAGTACAATTTTATCCTTCCAACTTTAAAAACACTTATCGTCATTGGTTGGAAAACATCCAAGATTGGTGTATTTCTCGTCAGCGATGGTGGGGACATCGGATACCTGCTTGGTTTTTGGGAGATGATATTTTTGTGGCGGCTAGTGCAGAAGAAGCTTTGGCGAAAGCGAAAGAAAAGACTGGCAATCAATCACTTACGATAGATGATTTAAAACAAGATGATGATGCTTTGGATACTTGGTTTTCATCATGGTTGTGGCCGATTAGTGTTTTTGATGGGTTTAAGGACAGCAAGGATTTTAACTACTACTACCCTACTAATGTGTTGGTGACAGGCTGGGATATTATCTTTTTGTGGGTGGCGCGGATGATTATGTCGGGATATGAATGGTATGATGAGCGCCCTTTTGAAAAGGTCTATTTTACAGGCATGGTGCGAGATAAACAACGCCGCAAAATGAGCAAATCTTTGGGCAATTCGCCTGATGCATTGAAGCTGATAGAAAAATTTGGGGCAGACGGCGTCCGTTTTGGGATGTTGTCTTCTTCGCCAGCGGGGGGTGATTTATTGTTTGACGAAAAGCTATGCGATCAAGGCAGTAAATTTTCCAATAAAATCTGGAATGCCTTAGCGCTCGTCAAAGGATTTAAGGTGTCAGAAGAAGCGCCCCAACCCGAAATCAATCAATTAGCGATTCAGTGGTTTGGGCAAAAATTCAATCAAGTCCTTGCGGAAATGACGGTGGATTTTGAGCAATTTCGGTTGTCCGAATCCTTGGTTAAGTTGTATTCTTTTATTTGGGGAGATTTTTGTTCTTGGTACTTGGAGATGATCAAACCTGCTTTTGGGCAACCACTGGACAAAGCCACTTATGATGCAACCATCGAGACTTTTAGTCAGTTGATGACCGTACTCCATCCCTTTATGCCCTTTTTGACTGAAGAAGTTTGGCATCAATTAAAGGAACGAAAAGATGGTGAAGATTGTGTGGTAAGCATTTGGCCGAAAGGCGGTGACTACGATGCCGACTTCCTAAAACGTGTAGAATTGAGCCAAGATATTGTGACCAAAATCAGAGATATCCGAAACAAAAACGGGGTAAAATGGGCAGAGAAATTATCCTTGCTTGCGCAAAAATCATCTGAGACGGAGCAGCTCCTTGCGGAAAAAGGCATTCAGGGACTTTTGAAAAAATTGGTCAACTTAGAAGCCATCCAGTTTACTGACAGCGAACCCGAAGGCAATACGGTTTCCTTTATCGTCAGTACGGGCAAATACTATGTGCCATTGACCCAAGAAATCGACGTAGAAGCGGAAACCGCCAAAGCAAAAGAAGAGCTCAAACGCATGAAAGGTTTTGTCCTAGGCATCGAGAAAAAACTCGCCAATGACCGCTTTGTGTCCAATGCCCCCGAAAAAGTGGTGGCAATGGAGCGCAAGAAATTGGCAGACGGACAAGCTAGAATACAGATTTTGGAAGAAACTTTGGCTAAATTGATGGGCTGAAAAATTGCCGTCGGTTTTAACCGACGGCAATTTTTTCCACATCTCGTTTTTCGCACTAAGTCATTGAGTAGATTTTTAATGGGTTACTCACGTAGCCGAACGGCCGTTCGGCTCTACCACCATTCCACAATCCCGCCCCTATTTTTGTCTAATAGGTGCGACGGGATGGCTTTCTGTATGGATTGTGCCCAAACATCAATTAGGCGTTTTTTGACAAAATTACGGCTATAAACCAGACTCACTTCTCTCAACGGATGCTCGCCAGCAAAAGACTTTATAAGAATTTCAGGTGGCAAATCCGCATCAATCGCCAACTCCGGAATCAAGGTGTATCCCCCTTCCTTTTGCACCATCCGCTTCAAGGTCTCTAATGAGCCACTTTCGTATTCTATGGTAAATTTATTGCGATAGTCTGGATTATAATCA
>CAYTLX010000409.1:0-2205 GCA_964438645.1 uncultured Saprospiraceae bacterium
GGCGCAAAAAGGGCATTTTATGGCAAAAATGTGCGGGTACCTAAACAGTTACAAAAAAACAAGCAATATGAATACAAATAATATGACCATCAAAACCCAAGAAGCTGTCCGAATGGCGCAGCAATTGGCACACGAAAACGGTCAACAAGCAATAGAACCAGGACATTTGCTGCAAGGCATCTTAAAAACGGATGACCATGTGGCCAATCACCTTTTTAATAAATTAGGTATTCGTCCTGACATGGTGGAAAAAGCACTATCTAGTATCGTGGCTTCTTTTCCAAAGGTAAGTGGTGGTGGCAATCCTTATTTCTCAAGGGATGCGGTAACTGCTTTTCAAAAAGCGAATGACTATCTTAAGACTTTTAACGATGAGTTTGTCGCTTTGGAGCATTTGATTTTGGCGATCCTTGCGGGAAATTCCCCAACCGCCAGAATGTTGAAGGATTTGGGCGTAAATGAAAAAGATTTGAAGGCGGCTATTTTTGACTTGCGTAAAGGCGATAGGGTAACGTCGCAAAATGCCGAAGCCAATTATGATTCCTTGAATAAATATGCCATCAATTTGAATGATAAGGCTCGTTCGGGAAAATTGGACCCAGTGATTGGTCGAGAAGATGAAATCCGGAGAGTCTTGCACATTCTCGCCAGAAGAACTAAGAATAATCCCATCTTAATCGGAGAGCCAGGTACGGGTAAAACGGCTATCGTTGAAGGTTTGGCGCATCGGATTATTGCTGGGGATGTCCCCGAAGATTTGCGAACCAAAGAATTATACAGTCTTGATATGGGGGCGTTGATTGCGGGTGCAAAATACCAAGGAGAATTTGAAGAACGCCTAAAAGCGGTCGTCAATGAAGTGAGTAAAGCCGATGGCGAAATCATCTTGTTTATTGACGAAATCCACACATTAATTGGAGCTGGTAAGAGCCAAGGCGCCATGGATGCCGCCAATATCTTGAAGCCTGCCTTAGCACGTGGTGAGCTTAGAACCATCGGAGCGACCACCTTAGAAGAATACCAAAAATATTTTGAAAAAGATAAGGCGCTTGAGCGTCGTTTTCAAAAGGTTGTGGTGGATGAGCCTAGCGAAGAAGATGCCATTTCTATCCTTCGGGGGTTGAAAGAGCGGTACGAGAATTATCACAAAATCAATATTACCGATGATGCGATTGTGGCTTCGGTTCAGCTTTCGCAAAGATATATTTCTGATCGATTTTTGCCTGATAAAGCGATTGATTTGATCGATGAAGCGGCCGCTAAATTGCGGTTAGAGATGAACTCGATGCCCGAAGAATTGGACGAAGTGGAGCGTAAAATCCGCCAACTCCAGATTGAAAAAGCGGCCATGAAGCGGGAGAAGGACAAGGATAAACTCAAAAAAATCAACAAAGAGCTTGCTGATTTGGAAGAGCAACAACAAAGCCTAAAGGCAAAATGGGAAGATGAAAGAAATATCGTGCAAAGTATTCAAGATGCTAAAGAGCAGATTGAGCAGCTAAAACTCGAAGCTCAAAATGCGGAGCGGTCAGGTGATTTTAATCGCGCCGCAGAGATAAAATATGGCAAACTACCCGAGCACCAAGAGCGTTTGAAGGAGCTTCAGAAGGAGATGGAACGCCTGCAAGAAAACAATGACTTATTGGTGAAAGATGAAGTAGATGCGGAAGATATTGCCGAAGTCATTGCCAAATGGACGGGTATTCCTGTCAAAAAAATGCTCCAAGGAGAACGAGAAAAACTCTTGCATCTCGAAGAAGAAATCCACAAAAGAGTGGTCGGTCAAGATGAAGCGGTCAATGCCGTGGCAGATGCGATTCGTCGAAGTAGAACGGGCTTGTCCAATGAAAATCGGCCTATTGGTTCCTTCTTATTCATGGGAACAACTGGCGTAGGTAAAACGGAATTGGCGAAAGCCCTTGCCGACTACCTGTTTAATGACGAAAATTTGATGACACGTATTGATATGTCCGAATATCAAGAGAGCCATGCAGTGTCTAGATTGGTCGGTGCGCCCCCAGGATATGTGGGTTATGATGAAGGCGGGCAGTTGACGGAAGCGGTTCGACGCAAGCCTTATTCTGTGGTTTTATTGGATGAGATTGAGAAGGCGCATCCCGATGTTTTTAATGTCTTGTTGCAAGTATTGGAAGATGGAAGATTGACAGACAACAAAGGGCGAGTGGCTAATTTTAAAAACGTCAT
>CAYTLX010000410.1:0-2200 GCA_964438645.1 uncultured Saprospiraceae bacterium
TCCACTCATTTTTTCACCAATAGAGCCTGCCGCAAACTTGATATTGGCTAAGGCATTTTTGGCAGCATCCGATACAGAGCCCGCAATGTCCTTTGTTTTATCCATTGCTTTATCCGTAGCGTCGGTTACTGTATTGGCGGCACGATCAACGGCATCAATACCAGAGCCCCCGCGATTTTTCATAAAGTATAGCCCCGCCAAAACAGCTAAAGCACCTAAAAGAATAGGCATCCAATTAGATTTTTTCTTTGCAGGGGCGGTGACTGCTGCTTTCTTTACTTCTTTGACCACTTCATCCTTGCCAAAATCCCCAAATCCTAGTAAGTCAGAAATACCCGAAAGGCCACTTGGTATTGCGGCAGCTACATTTTTCTTTTGACTACCTAAAAGGCTCATTAGCCCAGACGGGCCCATCGCTTTCTTCATGACTTGACGCTTGACAAAGCCAATTAAGAAGGGGGCTGCCAACTTTAACAAAGAAGAAGTTGAGCTGGACTTCATTCCTGAAAAATTAGTCAACAAGTTGGCCAAAGGGCCTAGTTTATCTCCTAGTAAGGAATTAAGCAGGCCGCCACCTTGATTCATTAAGCCAGCGGTCTTGTCTTTGTCTCCAAAAAGACCGCCGATATTATCTAAGATGCTATCATCCGCATCATTATTCAGCAAGTTTAGTAAAGAGCCAGCTCCTTCTAAGCTACTTCCTTTGTTGATCAGTGTGCCCAAAAGGCTTGGCATAATGCCTGACATCGCCGAGGAGACGCTCGATTCGGATTCACCAAGCATTCCAGTAGCTTGTTTGATTAAAGAGCCACCTACTTGATCTGTGATTAGTTTCATTAAGTTAACACTCATGATTGTTTAATTTTGATATTATTAAAAATTCCCATGCCCAATATACGAATAAAACAACTATTTCTTTAATGTGACCACATAAATTCATCTTTTTTCTAGAAAAAACCCAATATATCCCCATAAAAGAGCTTAATCAGTACACCAATGACGACAAAAACTAAGATTCTGTAGGCCCATATATTTGCGGAAGCATATTTGCTACCAAAGTATCCACCTGCCCAACCACCTGCTCCCTGCCCAATAGCGACCAGTCCGCCCACTTTCCAATCCACCATGCCTTTCCAGGCAAAAACCGCCAAAGCAACCGTCGTTAAAATGGCCACCACAAATATTTTTAGGGCATTGGCTTCCATAAACTCAAATTTTGCGCCCAAGACCATTGCCCCCAAAAAGAAAACGCCCATGCCCATTTGAATAAATCCTGAATAGATGCCCAGTAAAAAGAAAAAAGGGATGATCAGCCAATAATTAGGGGCTTTGGCTTCTGTTTTTTGCGCAAGCCAACGCTGCGGCTTCACCAAAACCACCAATAACATCACGACCATTAGTAGCTTAAAAATAATTAGGAATTGTTCATTACTTACGATTGTCGCTAAATAAATCCCCCCAAACGCCCCCGCAAGCATCGGCCACAGATAGGGCCATCCAGGTGTTATGTTCAACTTCCCATGCTTATGAAAAGTATAGGTGCCGATGTATGTTTGCGCAAGCACGCCGACCCTGTTGGTCGCATTGGCAATATTGCCAGGCAACCCCAACAACTCCGTCAAAATGCTTAAGGTAATGATGGATCCACTCCCTGCCAACATATTGATAACTCCTGCCACAAATCCACCTAGTATGGCTAGTAGATAAATCACTTTTTCTTTGGCTTAATGGTTTGACAAAGCTCAATGAGCACGGAATTGGCAGACTTTGGATGAATGAAACAAACCAGTTTATTATCAGCTCCACGCTTAGGTTTTTTATTCAAAATCCGAAAACCTTCCTTGCGTAAACGCTCCATCTCCGCATAAATATCTTCGACTTCAAAAGCGATGTGATGCATGCCTTCGCCCCTTTTGTCAATGTGCTTGTAAATGGCACTTTCTTCGGATGTGGCTTTGAGTAGCTCAATCTTAGTCTCGCCTACTTGAAAAAAAGAAGTGATGACGTGCTCACTTTTGACTTCTTCTTGCTTATACGGGGCTATTCCTAATAGTTGCTCATAAAGATTATTGGCTTTTTCTAGGTCTTTGACGGCGATGCCTATGTGCTCTACTCTTTTCATTATGGTGTTTTTTTTTGTCGCTGCGCTCCGTTCAATTTGTCGCTTTGCTCCGTTCATTTTGCCTTCGGCGTTCATTTG
>CAYTLX010000411.1:0-2198 GCA_964438645.1 uncultured Saprospiraceae bacterium
GACGCAGGAGCGCACCAAAGACCAACAGCGACGCAGGAGCGCACCAAAGACCGTTTTCATCGAAAAAAAACCAAAAAACATCGAATAAGCAGCTATATGATAGAGTAAATTCATACCTTTGTGCCGCTTTTCAAAAGCATATCACGGCTGAGCATTTTGGCCAACAACAAGAAAATTACCTACCGTCAATGCAAAAAAAGACTGACTTAAATACGATCATCGGCTTGGGGCTGATATTTGTGCTTTTTCTGATTTGGTCCAAGTTTTATGCGCCAAAATCGACCAAGCCCACTACAGACAACCCCGTTGCCGATACCACTCAAGTAGCGCAACCCACCGTTGACACATCGACCAAGCCACTTGAACCAACAGAAGCTACACCCGTCGCAGCCAATGACTCTCTTAACAATTTACTCAATCAAAGGCAATATGGGGCGCTAGCTCCCGCTTTTTCAGGTGAAGACAAGGATATTACGGTGGAGAACAAAGTGATGAAAGTGACCTTTTCCACGAAAGGGGGCGCCATCAAGCAAATCATGATGAAAAATCATGTCAAAACAATCGTTTTAGATGAAAAAACAAGGGAGAAAGGTACTGTGCCCGTTACTTTATTTGATAATCCCGCTAATAAATTTGAGTATCAATTTGCACTAAATGGGGCCAATGAAAAGATTTCTACTTCTAAGCTTTATTTTACCCCTACCCTTTCGGGAAATACCTTGACTTTAACTGCTCAAGGAAATGATGGCGTTAATTTTCAGCAAATTTACAAACTCGACGAAGACACCTATCTCATTGATTATCAAGTAAAGTTGACTGGTCTTACCACAAAAATCAATGGTCCAATTAATCTTCATATCGAAAATTATTTGAACAAATTGGAGCTTCCTTCTCCGTATGGAGAGCAAATGCACGCGACAGCTTATTTCAAGCCCGTGGATGATGATACAGAGCGTCTGAGCCAAAGAAAAGCAGATGAAGAGTCCACGGATAAGCCCGTAAAATGGGTGTCACATTCTAATCAATTTTTTAATACATCGTTGATTGCCAAAGAGTCATTTGGTGGCGCAACGGTCAAGGTGTCTCCGCTCGATAAAGGAAGTGAATCACTCAAATTTATTGAATCAGACATCGTTATACCAACCAAGGAAGTCATCGCCATGCAGCTTTATACAGGGCCCAATGTATTTAAGACTTTGCGGAGCTATGGAATAGGTTTGGATGATGTGGTGCCTTATGGATGGAGTATTTTTGGGACTATTAATCGTTGGGTTATTCGTCCGATGTTTAATTTCTTAAATAGCTTACTCGGACATGTGGGGCTTTCTATACTATTATTGACTTTATTGGTTAAATTGGCGGTGTATCCGCTTACGCTAAAATCGCTAAAATCACAAGCAAAAATGCGTGCTCTGAAGCCAGAATTAGATAAGCTTAAGAAAAAATATGGCGACGACCAGCAAGGTTATTCGGCGGCAAGTATGAAGCTCTATCAGGAATTTGGCGTAAGCCCACTCGGCGGATGTTTTCCGATGATGCTCCAAATGCCGATTTGGTTTGCGCTCTATCGATTTTTTCCAGCGTCGATTGACTTTCGTCAAAAAAGCTTCTTGTGGGCGCATGATTTATCGACTTACGATGATTTGATACATTTCTCTCATAGAATTCCGGTATTTGGGGATCATATTAGTTTGTTTACCTTATTGTGGGTGGTGTCGATATTGATTTATACTTGGTATAATTCTAAGCAAGTAGATATGACACAAGGCAACCCGATGATGAAGTACATCCAATACATCATGCCTTTGACTTTCTTATTTGTACTGAATAGTTATGCGGCGGCTTTGACCGCTTACATGCTTTTTAGTAATAGTTTTAATATCGCTCAAACGTTAATTACCAAGCAGTTTGTAATTGATGATGATAAGGTGCGTGCTGAAGTGCTCAAAAATAAGGACAAACCTAAGAAAAAAGGACGTTTTTCTGGTTTTCAAGAGAAAATGGCTAAAGCAGTAGAAGAACAACGGAAAATTCAGGAACAACAGAAGAAACAGGGGAAGAAGTGAGTTGAGTCCCTGCGCTGGTTGAGACGCTTGTCCTTCGGACTTTGCTGGTTGAGAAGTTGAGTCGTTCGCTTCGCTCTCTGGTTGAGTTTTTTGAAATTGATTTAAATCACTAACAATGAATACATTACATTT
>CAYTLX010000412.1:0-2195 GCA_964438645.1 uncultured Saprospiraceae bacterium
TTTATGATGAATTGGCGGCTGCAGCGGATCATTTATTGGGGGATGATGACTAATTTAGGGTATTTTTGCTTTGTTTCTTGTTTTTGTTCAAAGGCTACTTACGTAGCGTTTAAAGAGTCTTCGGCGTTCAATAGGCTCTTTCGAGCCGTTCAAGGGCACACCCCTTCTGAAGGGCAAAGTGTTTTATTTTGGGTTGGTGGCAGGTATTTTGGCAGTTAGTTTTATTTGGCATGTGGACATTACGCTTAATTTTGGCTGCTTGCGCAAAAAAGAGCAAAGACGCTAGCAAAATTTTCTATTTGCCATACCGTTCCCGCTTGTAAGGGGAATAAGAAGGGGTTGGTAAATGCGATAAATAGAAAATTTTGCTAAGTGATTGATAATGAATTGATTACCTTCTCCCCGAGACGCAAATATTTGAATCTATGTGTACGACGAAGCACCTTATTTTTTGACTGGGCGTATGATGCTCTGTCTGTACTGCCGTAAAAAAGCCCTACTCTGTGGAGTAGGTGATGCCTATTGATTTTTCTTATTCCGTCTATAAAAAAATCTGATAACTAAGGAAACCACCCCCCAAAAGGAAATGAAAAAGCCAATTGATGTTAGAATGATTGACAGCTCATACTTTGTAGTTGTGTACTCCATTTTTCTCTTTTTTAATTGCAAAGCTCGATATTAATCCTTTTTAATGTAAACATCAATGTCTTCTGAAATACAATTTTTACGGAAGATACTAGAAAAGAACCTTGAAAAATAAAAAATTGGTCTCGTTTTATGATGACAACTTCAAAACATCAACCTACTTCCATTCTTAAGCTTGAGTAACATATCCTAGGCAAATTACTTCAAAACTTCCTATATTTGCCCAACATGAAAGCAAAAATCACACATCCAAAGGTTTTTCCGAAAGGAGAGATGAAAGAGTGGCTCACTTCCGAGCAAATTCCCGTAAAATCTTGGTACACACCAGAAGATATCAAAGATGCAGGGCATATTGGATTTGTGGCAGGCATACCGCCCTATTTAGGTGGCCCTTATGCCAGCATGTATCTAGGCAGACCTTGGACGATTCGACAATATGCAGGGTTTTCGACCGCCGAAAAAAGTAATGCTTTTTATCGGCGTAATCTTAAAGCCGGTCAAAAAGGGCTTTCGGTCGCTTTTGATTTGGCGACTCATCGGGGTTACGACTCCGATCACGAACGAGTGACAGGAGATGTCGGCAAAGCAGGTGTAGCCATTGATTCTGTGGAAGATATGAAGATTTTGTTTGAGGGCATTCCTTTGGACAAGATGTCCGTTTCTATGACGATGAATGGGGCGGTGATTCCGATTATGGCCTTTTATATTGTAGCGGCAGAAGAAAGCGGTGTTTTGCGCAAGCAGCTAACAGGCACCATCCAAAATGATATTTTGAAGGAATTCATGGTGCGTAATACCTACATTTATCCGCCTGCACCTTCGATGCGATTGATTGGGGATATTTTTGAATATACATCGAAATATATGCCTGGTTTTAATTCGATCAGCATCAGCGGTTACCACATGCATGAAGCAGGTGCGCCAGCTGATATTGAATTGGCCTATACGTTGGCGGATGGCCTGGAGTATATCCGAACGGGGATTAAAGCAGGATTAAAGATTGATGATTTTGCGCCAAGGCTTTCTTTTTTTTGGGGCATTGGCATGAACTTTTTTATGGAGATTGCGAAGATGCGAGCGGGTCGTTTGATTTGGGCAAAATTGGTCAAACCATTTAATCCACAAAAAGCAAAGTCGATGTCTCTTCGGACACATTCGCAGACTTCTGGTTATAGCCTTACGGAACAAGACCCTTATAATAATATCGCCCGAACGACCATTGAAGCGATGGCGGCAGTATTTGGGGGAACTCAGAGTTTGCACACCAATTCCTTGGATGAAGCGATTGCTTTACCGACAGATTTTTCTGCAAAGATTGCGAGAGACACCCAAATACTCTTACAAAAAGAAACGGGGATCATTGATGCCGTTGACCCTTGGGCTGGTTCTTATTATGTGGAATCTTTGACCAATGACTTAGTGGAGCGTGTATGGAAGCATTTGGAAGAAGTGGAAGCTTTGGGGGGGATGGCCAAGGCCATTGAAGCAGGTATTCCTAAGATGCGCATAGAAGAAGCGGCCGCTAGAAAACAAGGGGATATTGATAGTGG
>CAYTLX010000413.1:0-2195 GCA_964438645.1 uncultured Saprospiraceae bacterium
GGCCGTTTTTATTTGGTTTGTTGGGTTTGTTGGGTTTGTTGCTATTTTTTTGCCAAAAAAAAGACCGAACCATTGACTTACTAAGACAGGCTTAGCGATTCAGTTCGTGATGTTTTTTTGGGGTTTAGTTTTTTGTAAACAAAACAAAGCGAAACTATAAGCCCTGCACAAAAAAAGGCCACTCTTTCGAGTGACCTTTTTTATACCCATGAAAAGTCTTATTTCACTTGAATATTCTTAGGCTTCAATAGTTTTGCGGCCTTTCTTGGTAGGTTTACTTCCAAAATGCCATTGGCATATTCAGCTTTAATCTTGGCAGTATCTACATCTTCTGGTAGGGTAAAAGAATGCTTGAACTTGTAGTAGCTAAATTCCTTCCTAGTCACTTTAGTTCCTTCTTCTAATTCTTCCTTTTCTCTATCCACAGAGATATTCAAGATGTTTTGTTCCAAATCAACTTTAAAATCTTCCTTTTCCAATCCAGGAGCTGCCAAAGAGATAAAATATCCCTTTTCGGTCTCGTGGACATTAATAGCTGGGGTGTTAAAAGGAACTTCATCCTTAAAAACGCTACCGATTGGACGATTAAAAAATTCATTGACTGCTTGATCCAAATCTTTTGCTACTGCAGGAAAGAATGGATTAAATTTTACTAGTGTCATGATTTTATATTTTTTGGTTAAATGAAAATTAAAATTCATTATTACTACATCAATCTGCGTACCAATGCCCAAAAAACGCCTTTTGGGCAAAAATAGCAGCCATTTTGGCACTTTTAAAAATAATTCAACGCCATTTTGGCACGACAGTGTGAATTTTTGACTTAATCCCCAACTTTCAGTTTGTATGGTTTGTTAGCAAAGTCAGATGTCAGAAGAACCAAAAGAGCCATTATTGCCTATTTTTAGACGAGTCATTAGATTGACCGAGCCCTTCAAAAGGAAATTCTGGTTAGTCTCCATCATGGGGCTATTGATTGCTCCGATAGCCGTACTACGGCCTACCCTAATAAAGATCATGGTGGATGAATACATCATCCCCAAAAAGATAGAAACTCTATGGATAATTGCGGCAGCGACAGTTGGTGCGATTCTTCTCGAAGCTTTTTTTAGTTATTGGTTCAATTATCAATCAAAATGGTTAGGACAGGCCATTATCCGACAATTACGACTAGATGTTTTCCAGCATTTAATGCGCATGCACTTATCCTTTTTCAATCGCACGCCTATCGGCACGTTGACGACACGGACAATTAGTGATGTAGAAACCATTAACAACATTTTTTCGCAAGGACTCATCACCATTATCTCAGATTTATTGACGATGCTATTTGTTATTGGGATGATGCTATGGACAAGCTGGAAGTTGACTTTAGTGGTTCTTACTGTCTTTCCATTATTAATTCTAAGTACTTATATTTTTAAAGAAAAGGTCAGAGCATCTTATGAGATTGTACGCTCCCAAATATCAAGGATGAATGCCTTTTTGCAAGAGCGAATTTCAGGGATTCATACGATTAAAATTTTCCGCAAGGAAGCGGATGAAGAAGCAAAATTTAGAACCATTAATAGAGCCTATACAAAAGCTAATTTAAACTCCATTTCTTACTATGCCATTTTCTTTCCAGTTATCGAACTTATATCTGCCATTTCGGCGGGACTTATGATTTGGTACGGCGCAGGTGGCGTATTAAAAGGGGAAGTAACGATAGGAACATTAATCGCTTTTCCATTGTATATCAGCATGTTATATAGACCTGTTCGTATGTTAGCGGATAAGTTTAACACGCTTCAAATGGGGCTTATTGTCGCAAGACGGATATTCAAGGTATTGGATACGAATGAGCATATTGCCAACAACGGGACGATTATGCCCGACCCATTAACTGGGGATATTGTTTTAAAAGACATCCAATTTAGCTATACCGAAGGACATCCGATTTTGAAAGATTTGAATTTAGTGATTCCTTACGGAAAAACGACGGCGTTGGTCGGCACAACTGGCTCTGGGAAAACAACTTTGGCCGCTTTGATTAATCGATCTTACGATATAACGGAAGGACATATCATGATTGGTGCGCACTCTAGCAAAGAATATGATCTTTTTGGGTTACGAAAAAGAATTGGGGTGGTGCTGCAGGATGTTTTTCTTTTTCGCGGAAGCATCATGGAGAATATCTTAATGAGCAACCCCGA
>CAYTLX010000414.1:0-2163 GCA_964438645.1 uncultured Saprospiraceae bacterium
AGCCAATACATGCTGTGCGACAAAACTGCTCCACTTAGTGAAAGGGTAATCCAATAAAACAACCAAGACCAATAAACCCATCAATGAAAGACCATAATTGGTAAGTGCGACCGTACTTTTAATGGTTGAACCTACTCGCTCTTTGTAGGAAAACCTTCTAAAAAATACAATAGAAGCCCACAATGTCAATCCGGCATAAATCAAGCAACTACCAACACTTATATTCGTTTCTCCCCAAAAAAGGCTGATGCCTCTCAATGCCCAATTCAACTCAAAATAATAATACGCCAGCGCAAAAGAAAACAATCCACCAATCAAAACACCGGCACCTGCTTTATCTCCTCGTTCTTTCCTTATCCAATACACCAAAGTTAAAAGCCAAAAACTAAAAATAAGGAAAAATACACCAAGCGCGACTAAGACCTTCCAGCTCCTTAGACTATCTTTCACAATACTGCCTTTCTTTAAATAACCAACTAAGGTCCCTTTTTGGGTTTTTATCGGAAAAGATCCAGCCGTCTCACTAAAACTCCACTCCTTAAAACTTGACTTCTGAGGAATATAAGCAGGGATATAACTCCAAATATTTTTTGACGCTCGCCTCAATACTCCGGCAACACCCATTCCAGCCACAGCCTCCTCTTCCATTGAAGGATAAGCATCTATCCCAAACCCCTCATAACTCCAAGCCGTATATCCGGTAGAATCATATTGATAAAAAGCAAAATCTGGTCTTGCCTCATTCCTGTAAAACCTCTTAGAAAAAAGCACTTCCGCCTGGTTCCCCTTTATAGCCTGCCGAGCCCCATCGCTCCGATGCTGAAAATCTGCCTTGATTTGGTCATATTGCTCTTGTAAAATAGTCTCCGTATCAAATGCCGCCATCCAATATCGGTAAAGGACGATCCCAACTACCAACAAAAGAACAGAAAGTATAAAAAAGCGATTTTTCATAGTTGTTATTTAGGCGGGTCATGCGAAATAAAAAAGCACCCGTATTTTTGAGTTGTGAAACGAGAAAAAAAACAAAAAACCCGGCCAAAGGACAACGTAAAGTTACAAAAAAAACAGCACAACAAAGTAATATCTCTAAGAAAAGAGAGCGAAAAATATTGAACATGCTCCAAGCGGCGGCCACCTTAACACTCCTCCACAAAAATAGGCAATCTGTTTCCCGCTATCAGGATTTTCTTCAAATTGCTGTCCAAAAAAATATTTCCACCTATTTGTGCAACAAAATGGCGCCATAGTTTATTTACCTATTGCAGACTACTCTGTCGCGGCTTTTTTTCTCTATCATAGAGATTTAAAGATGAGGAAAGTCCGGACAACGCAGCGTACTACACCATCTAACGGATGGGGGGCGATTCGTCGTCAACAGAAAGTGTCACAGAAACAAAACTTCCATACTCCGGTATGGTAAAGGTGAAAACGTGCGGTAAGAGCGCACGCATCCCGGTGGCAACATCGGTGATGGGATAAACCTTGTAGGTTGAAATGCCATGTACATTTGGATTCTCCTGGGAGTCGGGTTACGCGCCTGATGATGAAGGAGCATTTGCTCTTTCAACGTCCAAAGGGGTAGGCAGATAGATCCTATCGGCGACGGTAGGACTAGATAAATGACAGAGCGCTCACTTCGGTGAGCTGACAGAATCCGGCTTATCGGTCTGCAATTTTTTAAAAAGGGTGTTGAGTGATCAACACCCTTTTTGCATATTATTTCAGCCTGATCCGGATTGGAATAATATACCGTACTCTTACTTTTTCACCAGCTTGTTGACCGGGTATCCATCGAATACCTTTTTTGTTCATCAATTCGATTACTCGTTTTACTTCATTGCCAATCCTTCCTCCCAAATCTCTCAAAATTTCAATATTGGAGATGGTTCCATCGGTTTCGACAACAAAACGCGCAATTACCGTTCCTTCTATACAACCACCTGCCGGATATTTTATATTTTCATACAAAAATTGAAGTAATTTTTGCTCTGCACACCGACTTTTTTCGTACTGGCTTCCGATCATCCATTCACAGGCGGGGAAACGAGGCATTTGTTCTGCTACGCATACAAAATCTCTTCGTTTTACTCCAGCAAGAGCTTTTGGCTTTGACTTTTGTAATCGAGCTGTATCACTTTTGGTTTTCAGCGATACTAAGCT
>CAYTLX010000415.1:0-2162 GCA_964438645.1 uncultured Saprospiraceae bacterium
TTAGTATCTACTTGTGAAGAAGAAAAACCACAGACCTATACGACTGACCTTACGGGAAAATATCACTTTGACCTAGCAAAAGAATGTTGTTATTCTATCAAAGGTGAAAAAGTGGATTATTTAGCAGCATCTTCTGATGAGTTTTGCACGAAAGGGCTTAAAGAAAGCAAGACCTTTAATGAAAACTTAAATCTAATGCCTACCAAGGCGGGAATCGCTTCTACGGAAGGAGATGTGTATTATGACCCTGTAACTGGAAAGTACCTTGATCGCAAAACTGGCAATCCTGCAGACGGTACCTACCCTAATGGCATGGTTTATAAGGATGGAACGATGTATGTAAATGACGAGCCATACACCAACGTACCTACTTTCCAAACAGGTCCTGGTACGGTAGCTGATGGAGAGCCTATTCCCTATTTAGTCGATATTTATTATGATTTTGACCAATCGTATATTAGAAAGGAAGCTGAACCAGAATTGGAGCAGGTATTTGCCATGATGAATGACAATCCAAATGCTATTTTGGAAGTATCTTCTTATACTGATTCAAGGGGGTCTGACTCATACAATGACCGTCTTTCTAGAAGAAGAGCGAAATCTGTGGTCAAATGGCTTATCAAAAAAGGTATCTCCAAAGCGAGAATTACGGCAAAAGGATATGGCGAAAATAACCTAGTGAATAATTGTGAAGACCTTACTCCTTGTTCGGAAGAAGAGCATCAATTAAACCGTAGAACGGAGTTTAAAGTAATTGGTTATTTAGATGACAATAAAGAAATCATCTCTCAACCTAAAGCAAATCCAAAGGTGGATCCTTGTAAAAATTGTCCTTTCTAAATAAAGGATAACTAAAAAGACCGCTACAACAATTGTTGTAGCGGTCTTTTTTTTTGAGTAACTATTATTTTTGCCAAAAAATAGGAGCACCTAAACAGTTACTTTTTTGGTTTATCTACAATTAAAATGCACTTGGTGGGATTTCACTAAAAAAGACCAGCAAAAAGAATTTTTTGTTCTAGCAATCATTCCTTCTGCCTAATCAGTTGCACGCTTGCACAATTGAACAAGCTTCCACCCCGAGACTATACCACTCCTATTGGGTTCAATTATAAGTAGATTTTCTGATGGAATTGGTTTCGATATACACATGTTTAAACTTCTCATCATGTGCGACTATACGCTTCTTGATATCCAGCACAATTGGTTCGACTTGACCAATCGTCAAATCATCCTTAAAGTTCACTTCCAGCCCGACCATTACTTCATCTGGCCCTAGGTGCATCGTTCTAATGTTGCCAAAAAACTCAATCTCAGGATAATCATCCAAAACATCCCTTATCATCTTTAAATCATTATCCGATACCGTCTCTCCTATCAACAAGTGCCGTGTTTCTTGAGCCATAAAAAAAGCAACATAACTCAACAATACTCCAATAGCTATAGACGCCAAAGCATCATACATCGAATCATCTAAAAAGAAGGTCAAAGTCACCCCTATCAAGGCAATAACTAGCCCAATCATGGCCGCAGCATTTTCGATAATAACGGCAAGTGTGGCAGCATCTTTACTTTCTACTAAAGCCGATTTAAATCCTGTAGGATTTACCTTCCTAAATTGCTTCCAAGCAATCCACAAACTTCCCCCTTCAAAAAACATTGCTCCTACCAGCACCCCATAATTCCATGCTATCTTAGAATGATCCGGCGGCCCTTGCGGATGAATTAGGTGCTTAATCCCTTCATACATCGCCATGCCGCCACCTAAAGCAAATATAAAGATAGCAACAATAAAGCTCCAAAAATAAATCTCTTTACCATGCCCAAACGGGTGTAGTTCATCCGGACCTTTCTTACTTCTTTTTATGCCTAATAACAACAATAACCCATTGGTCGTATCAATTACGGAGTGAATACCTTCAGATAGCATTGCCGCACTACCCGTAAAAAAGGAGGCGATAAACTTCAAAACAGCAATACCTAGATTAGCCGCAATTGAAGCAAATATGGTTAATTTTGAACCTGATGCTGCCATATATCTCTTATTTTTTCTGCAAGGTATAAAAAAATAATGTAACAGAGTTACACCTGTTCAAATGTTCAAGTATTCAAGAAACCGAATATCGTGAGCGGTAGCAGCGTTGCGTGACACCCAAGTCTCG
>CAYTLX010000416.1:0-2162 GCA_964438645.1 uncultured Saprospiraceae bacterium
AAATATACACAAAAAAACCAGTTTGCTAAGCCTGGTATCGAAGGAATAAGTATCTGTAGCTAACCAAAGGTTTAAGAAACCACTAGTTTTAACCGATCCCATTGGCATTTTTATCGCTTGGGCTTTTGCTTGGCAAGGTTTCTCAAACTATACATCACAAGAATCGCCCATACAATTGGGTTTTACTTCTGGTCGCTTTAGAAGCTTCCAATCCAAGAAAAGATGATAGAGCTTGCAGCCCACACAAATCCCAAACGCAGATTCAAAATACAAAAAAGCCAAACACCAGACACACAAAAAGCAAACGGGCTTAAAAAAGGTCGGATCACGCAGAAGTAATAAAGAGAGTCCAAAAATGGCACCAGACATCAACAATCCCAATGACCAAGCAAATTTCTTTTGAATCGCTCCGATCGGAAGTGGTGTTTGCCCTTTAACGATAAGTCCTGCCAAGAAATAAGTCGGAGCATATCGGGGATTAATAAAAATCCCAATGCTAAAGTTTAGCGCCAAAAAGCCCGAGATATAAGGGATTATATCAAATTTATTCAACACAAATCCATTCACAAAGGCAATCGCCCCAAGAAAAAGCATGATGCCTGCACTTGCGCGGATGGTTCGTTCGTCCAACACTTTGTAGGGGATTCCTTCCGTAAAATAACCAAAACTTTTAGTCATTGTTGTTCTTTTACCGTTTGATTATGTAGTAGTACCGTTCATGAATTGTACCTACATAATCAACCGCACCCCACCCAATTCTTCTAGGCGATACGGGAAGCGATCACCAGGCGAGCCGATAAACATGAAGTTAATAGGTACATTATATTTTTTCGAGAAATCTTTAATGAACTCGGGGCCAAAAGTACCTTCGATTTCTAAGAACTCAATATTAATCTTAGGATAGGCTCTGTCCAATACCTTCAAATCACTCTTTAAGATTTCAGGAGATCTTTCACCCGCAGGATGAACGTGGACAATCTTAATGTGGTTGGTGTGTTCGTTTTCTTTGATGTAAATCATTACTTTATTCAAGGTAGCGACATTATCCCCTTTTGTAAAGAAAACAAATTCTTGGTCATTAATTTTGTCAACGGTCTCAATAATTTTCATATTCAGGCTACCCATTCCACGTTGAACAGGTTTAAATATATATTGCACAAAGCTCAATAAGCCATTTAGTAATGCAGTTCTATTGAGCATTACACCCACAAAAAGCATAGTGGGTACAAAATACTGCAAGAATACCGCATAGTTGGCTTCATTTCCGTCTTCGGGCTCCATAATAATATTGCCATATAAAGCGACTAGTACGCCGGCAAAGGCAAAAGCCAGTCCATAATAAGGTGCTTTTTCTGGGCGGGGTAATTTTTTACGCCTTGCTTTCAATAAAATATTACCAGCGATAAATAGTCCCATTACGGATAGAAAAGACAGCGTATATACGCCTGCCAAAGTACTTACTTTTCCTTGAGTGATCACCAATACCGAAAAACTGAGCAACAAAAACATCAAAATAATACGGTAAGAAGCCCCTTTTTTATTTCTTTTCAGAAAATACTGCGGCATAATTCTATCCAAAGTCATCCGTTCTAACAATCCTGTCACCCCGACAAAAGACGTCAAGACCGCCCCACTTAATACCAAAACAGCATCTATAGAGACCAAGACTGCCAACCATTCGCCAGCAGACATACGCCCCATTTGCGAAAGCAATGTAGTCCTATAGGTCGTACTAATTTCTGGAATAGGCAATAAGACAATCGCTAAAAAGGCCATAAGTGGATTAAATACACTCACCACAACCCACATATTTCTCAAAGTCTTTGGAAAGACACCATGTTCTTGCTCTTCTACAAAGTTTGCAGAACTCTCAAACCCCGAAATCCCTAGCATCGAAGCGGCAAAACCCAATAAAATAGCATGCTTTACCGAGCCTCCTTCAAATACATGTTGCCAGTTTTCGGCTAATTGATCAAACCCATGACGAAACATAAAAAACAATATAGCACCTGTCAACAGCACCAAAGAGACTAAATGAAAGATAAATATAAATATCGCCACTTTGGCTGATTCACTTATTCCATTTATCGCTAAGGCCGCAAAAACACTCAGCAAGCCTATTGTAGCTAATTCTACATAAGTAAGCCATTCTAAAGCAGCAA
>CAYTLX010000417.1:0-2157 GCA_964438645.1 uncultured Saprospiraceae bacterium
TAGGTGCGTTAGATTTTGCGCTAATATTCAAGCGAATCGCCTTTCCTCCCACAAAACCCGTCTCCAAAATCTCTGCAACTGCGTCCGTTTTGACATCTACCGGCTCATCCACTCTCATTTCTATTTTTACTTTTGATTCCTGATCTTCTCCTGCGACAAAACCAATATCCGTCACCGTACCGACCTTAAACCCTTTGACAAGTACAGGAGATGAGCGAATCAATCCCTTCGCATTATCTACATAGATGTAATAGTATTTGGAGTCCCCAAATATATTTTTTCCCGCAAGGAAACGATACCCGTACACCGTACAAACAATGGTCAGAATACCAAAAATTCCCAATTTTATTTCTTTAGACATATTGATTTTTTATGATCAGGCGCAAAAGTAAGCTTTTTTTCTTCACTGATACAATCAGAACTATTAACAAAGAGACTTCAACGATAATTATCCTAGATTGTTGGTTTTTTTGACCTGGTTGACAACACCTATTGCTTTTTTGTCATATTTCTTGCTTCCTGTAGCCCGATACGTTGTCCATTCAAATAAGCCACGATAAACCCATGATAGCCTTTATTTTTCAAAACTTTAAACACACTCGTAATATCCGTCCAATATTTAGAATGTCCCGTCAAGTACTTAAAATATCCACCTTCATAGACGACTTCTATATTAGATAATTTTTCATACTTCTTACTTTTTACATTCAAAGGCTGTTTGGATGCAGCGATTTGGATTTTGAAGACAGGCTCCATCCTGACTTTGGACATGTCCACTATTTTCTTTTTAGTTATTTCTCTCGCCACATGGGTAACCGTTGGAGTTGGTGTGATTTCGGCTTTTTCTACATCTTCGACAATATCATGTCTTTGTCCTTCTGAAACAGAAATAATCTTAGGCCCTTCGATGACCGTCACTGGGCGTATAGTTTCATATTGATTTTTTGCGGCCTTTACAGGAATAGCCACTTTTTTCTTCTCTTCTACGGGTATGGTTGAAGCGACACGAACCATTTTGGGCGCTTTTTCAAGGTCAACTGTGGTCTTTTTGCTTGGAGAGTGGCTTCTTCTCTTTATAATGGGCTTAGGAATTTCCTTTTCCGAAAGGACAATCGAAGCCGGAGCAGCATTAAGGAATACGGGACTATCCGTCTCAATACTCATCTTATATTCATAAAAAGCATCTGCTATGGATTGTATAATCTGCTCTTGGCCTTTTTTGCTGGCTAGATATTTTTGGTCTGAAATATTAGACAAATACCCCGTCTCTATCAACACACTAGGCATCGCCACTTCTCGTAATACATGAAAATTGGCTTGCAAAACCCCTCTACTCTTCCTATTGGCATAAGTTTTCATCTTATTCTCGACCTTCTCCGCAAACTGAATACTTCTTTCAAGGTAAGTCTGCTGATACATACTCATAAAAATATGCCATTCAGGAGAGTTGGCATCTGTAAAACTATAGCCTTCATGATTATGATCCAAGAATAAAGCTTCATTTTCCCGTTTAGCAATCAACAGATTTTTTTCCTTTTTGGCAACCCCGAGCACATAGGTCTCTGAGCCGTGAATCCTACGACCTGCCACCCCCGAAGGCATCGCATTACAATGGATAGAAATAAACAAATCCGCATGTGCATCATTAGCCATCTTCGCTCTTTTCTTCAAAGAAACAAACACATCCGACTTTCTGGTATAGATAATTTCTATTTCAGGAAACTGCTCAGCAATCGCCTTACCAAGCCCTAAAGCAATATTTAAAGTAATGTCTTTTTCTTTGGAATTGCTACCAGATGTGCCCCCATCATTGCCTCCATGCCCCGCATCAATGACTACCTTTTCAATCTTAGAATTGGAAAAATAGCTCCAAATAGGGTCTAAAATGTTAATTTTTTTCACCTTTGCGTTTGGAAACGTGTCTTTAGCCGTTAAATTTACGTTAAATACGGCCAAACACAAAAAAAGTATTCCATAGAAGCGGTAGTTTCGCATAATCATCGTTTTGGGATAGTCATAAGCATGTTTGCATCACATCACTTAATCGTATTCACTTGAAAGCCAGTCCATATTTCATTTCTTCCTCCTTAGAAAGGCTTATATCGGTTTTATACTACAAATATAATTCCTTAAAACGAGTTATATGGACTTTTCCCA
>CAYTLX010000418.1:0-2148 GCA_964438645.1 uncultured Saprospiraceae bacterium
ACTACCGGTCTTATAAGCCGGAGCGGGATGGTCTTTTTTGCGAGCGTATTTTTGGCCCTGTAAAGGACTATGAATGTTATTGTGGAAAATATAAAAGAATCCGTTACCGTGGGATTGTTTGTGATCGTTGTGGGGTAGAAGTAACAGAAAAGAAAGTACGGCGTGAGCGTCAGGGACACATCCAATTGGTGGTGCCTGTGGTACACACGTGGTTTTTTAGATCTTTACCCAATAAACTTGGATATATTCTAGGTATAGCTTCTAAGCACCTTCAGATGATTATCTACTATGAAAGATATGTAGTGATTCAGCCTGGTGCTTTGGAAGAAGAATTAAGCATCAATGATTTGATGACAGAAGAAGAGTATTTCGAGAGATTGGATATGCTTCCGAAGGAAAATCAAATGCTGCCTGATGAAGACCCTAATAAGTTTATTGCGAAGATGGGAGCTGAAGCGGTTAGAGATTTGCTTTCGCAAATTGATTTCGATGCTTTGTCTGCTGAATTGAGAGAAACGGCTGCCACCGTAAAATCTCAACAAAAGAAATCAGAAGCTTTAAAGCGCCTGAAGGTGGTAGAAGCAGTACGGGATTCTTCTAATCGTGTAGAGAATAAACCAGAATGGGCGGTCGTCCATTACTTGCCTGTTATTCCACCAGAATTGAGACCTTTAGTACCATTAGATGGTGGTCGTTTTGCAAGTTCTGATTTGAATGATTTGTATCGCCGTGTTATTATTAGAAATAACCGTCTAAAGCGTCTATTGGAAATCAAAGCACCAGAAGTAATCTTACGTAATGAAAAACGGATGCTTCAAGAAGCGGTGGATTCTTTGTTTGATAATTCACGGAAGTCTAATGCCGTAAAGGTAGATGGTGGACGTGCCCTAAAATCTTTGAGTGGGGTTTTGAAAGGAAAACAAGGACGTTTCCGTCAAAACTTATTGGGTAAACGTGTAGATTATTCTGGTCGTTCTGTCATTGTTGTAGGCCCTAATTTGAAGCTACATGAGTGTGGTATTCCGAAAGGAATGGCATCAGAGCTATTTAAGCCATTCATTATCAAGCGCTTATTGGATAGAGGCATTGTGAAAACAGTAAAATCTGCCAAAAAACATGTCGATCAAAAGAACCCAGTGATTTGGGAGATCTTAGAAAATATCTTGAAAGGGCATCCTGTAATGCTTAACCGGGCGCCAACACTACACAGATTGTCGATTCAGGCTTTCCAACCCGTGTTGATTGAAGGTAAAGCGATTCGTTTACACCCATTGGTTTGTAGTTCGTTTAATGCGGATTTTGATGGTGACCAAATGGCGGTACACGTTCCACTAAGTAGTGCAGCGATTTTGGAAGCTCAAGTATTGATGCTTTCTACCCACAATATGTTGAACCCGCAAAACGGGACTCCGATTACGCTCCCATCGCAGGATATGGTCTTGGGACTTTACTATTTGACGAAAGTCTTACGATCTAATGACGATAGAAAAGTATTGGGAGAAGGACGTACGTTCTATTCTGCGGAAGAAGTAGAAATCGCTCATGCTGAGCAGCAAGTTGATTTGCATGCCGAAATTACAGTGCGTGCAAGAATAGAAGATAAAGAAGGTAATTTGGTTCAGGGTAGAGTAAAAACTACGGTTGGACGAGTATTATTTAATGAAGCAGTTCCTGAGTCTGTGCCTTTTGTCAACGAATTATTGACAAAGAAGAACTTGAAAAAGATTATCCATAATATTATGTTGCGTACGGATGTACCAACTACAGCTAAGTTTTTGGATGATATTAAAGAAAAGGGATTCTTCTGGTCCTTTAAAGGTGGGTTGTCTTTTAACTTAGGTGATTTAATTACGCCTTCTAACAAGGAAAAAGTACTGGAAGAAGCACAAGCACAGGTCGATGAAATTCAGAATAATTATAACTTCGGTATTATCACTAATAACGAGCGTTATAATAAGGTGATTGATAAGTGGAATGATGCGGATAGAGCCATTACAGAAAAGTTAATGACGGAGATAGCCACGCACAAACATGGTTTTAACTCGGTATATATGATGCTACATTCTGGTGCGCGTGGATCCCAGGCACAGATTAAGCAGCTATGTGGATTAAGAGGATTGATGGCTAAGCCAAGAAAATCTGGAGATA
>CAYTLX010000419.1:0-2136 GCA_964438645.1 uncultured Saprospiraceae bacterium
CAAAGTCGTCTAGGATTTTAAATTCAACAAGTAAGCCATAATCCTTATAAAAACGAGAATCCTTGCTTGCTGCAAATCCATTGTTGAAATATTGGCCACCCGCATATCCACCCCAAGTAACCACACCAATTTTGATGTCTGCATTGGAAGAAGAAGTGTTATGTTTGGGCTTATTTTGGTCGTTATTGACTTGTTCTTTAGCCTTATTGCGCATGTTTTTTCCTACGTCGGTATTATTCATTAGGTATTGTCCACCAAAGAAAATACCACCAACAATAAGAATGGTCAATAATAATTTTGAGAAGGCTGTTAATCTAGGTTTTGCCATTTTTTGAGTTTTGTTTTTGATTGCTTCAAACGGCAGCTTGAAGCGGTAAATAAATAGAATTTAATCAAAAAGAGAGTCATATTGGTTGCCCTGTCCTGATTCTCGTTCAATCTTTATTGGTGAGTCTAGGTCAAGGACATCGGAGTCGCTGTTAGCTTGATTTAATATTTTGCCTTTTTCGTTGCCTAAAAGAAGGGATTCGCTTTCTTTTTCCCATTTGTTAAGCAATTCTAGGCCTTCTTCTTCAAACACGCCATTTTGAAGATCCACCGAATCCATAAAGTTGGTAGTCATGTCCATAAAACGTTCCATTTCACCTACTTTTTGGCTCACATCATTGGCGATGGCATCCAAAGCCATATCAAACATCTCTCGCTTGTCGCTATTGCCTGAGATGATGTTTTTGGCTTGGTTCATGGCAGAGTGACTAGCTTTGATGGCTTTGTACTCTTGCTCCTTTACTTGGACTTGATCTTGGATGTCTTCGAGCATGATTTCTGAGTTTTCATACATCTTTCCAAGGACTCGGTACAATACTTCCATTTTGGTATAGAGCTCGTCTAACTTCAAATTAGAGTCCTTCAAACGCCCAGCTTTTCGTGCTTTTAGCACCATAATGGACTTTTTGTTGGTACTTTTTGCTCGATTTGCCATAGAGAGATTGTTTTTGATCTCCCGTTCATTTTTGACAATCATTTCCTTTAGAAGGTGCATTTGGCCCCGCAGTTTTCCGATTTGGGTATTCATTTTACGCAAGTTACCCTTCAAATCAGAGATATAATTCTTTAAGATGCCTATCGGATCAATGGTGACAAATATTCCTGTTATCCAGCGCATGATGCTTTTATAACCGTAGCTGATTAAGTTTCTTGCTCGGGGGTCTAAAGCGACATAAATGATGGCACCCAAAGCGGCAGCAACTAAAGCAATTTGGAGTGTGGTCAACAAACCCGCTAGTATAGCTTTAAGTACAGGTAGGAGCAGATACCCACCCCCAAGAATCATGGCGCCAAGGAATATTTTTCCAGTGAGACCTTCGGGTTTTTCCCAAAAGGATTTCTTTTTGAATTCTTGCATTTCTGGTGACATATAAAAACGTTTTGTTTATTTGGTGTTTTCAAAAGGTGAAGATAAGGAATCTTTCCTATTTTCTCTTTGTCTTATTGTAGATTTTCCATATTTGTTGGAGTCGCTTCCGCAAATTAGGACTAAAAAGGACAAATAATAGCCCAATGGTGATGGCAATTCCGATCAAATTGAACAATCCGCCTAGTATGTTGGGCAGGACGAATAGCGCTATGATGGCCACTATAATCAGGGTGGTTGTTTTGTTCATTTTCCTATTTATAACGCAAAATAAGACATTTTGGGCGATAAATTGTTGTATTTTCTATGAAATGGCTTTTTTATTCGATTATCGCTGGTTGAACCGCTGCTCTGGTTGAGTCGCTTGTCCTACGGACTTTGCTGGTTGAGCTGCTACGCTGGTTGAGACGCTTGTCCTTTGGACTTTGCTGGTTGAGTCGCTACGCTGGTTGAGAAAGTTTAGACCCTTGCCTTTGGGTTTTGCTGGTTGGTTGAGACACCTTGACGGATGACTTGCAGACAGTAAAAATATAGGCGTAAGCAAATGAACGCCGCAGGCAAAATGAACGCCGAAGGCAAATGAACGCCGAAGGCAAAATGAACGCCGCAGGCAAATGAACGCCGAAGGCAAATGAACGCCGCAGGCAAATGAACGCCGCAGGCAAATTGAACGCCGAAGGCAAATGAACGCCGAAGGCAAATTGAACGCCGAAGGCAAAATG
>CAYTLX010000420.1:0-2126 GCA_964438645.1 uncultured Saprospiraceae bacterium
GCGACAAATTGAACGGAGCGAAGCGACATCAAAACCAAACCAAGTAAAAAGGCACTCCATCCCATTCCCCGCGATAAGCATCATCTTTAGCCAAGACCCGATTTTTTTTCCAAAGTGTCTGGATGTGACTGGCCGAAGTTTCCGTATTAACAAAAGGTCTAAAAGATTGCATCTCCGTGGGGCGGTAGCCCATAAGTTGGTTGAGATAGATAGAAGTAGAAATATATGGCCATTCTTTTTTAAAGAGATTCGCTTGCGCAAAAATATATGAAATGAGAATTGTGTCCTGATAGGTGACCAAACAGCCAATCGCTTGATTATCTTGTGCAATCGGTGAAAATCGTTGAAGGAAGTCTTCTAGTTCACCGAGATGCTCTTGTGGGATTCTGTCTGATTGTTCTTCTATCTTATTTTTTTCGAACAGATTTAAATCCATCTCGTGAGTTTTGAGCTCATTTTGAATCGGAAAACCAAGAAGTGGTAATGCTTCTTGTAGCCAATTGATTGTAAGTTGGGGTTTATTGTGGAGCAGATTGCGTAATGGGGTAGGCGGACAAGGAAATAAAGGTTTTAGGGAGATGCCTTCAGTTTGATTATAACCTGTTCGATTGATACTGATAAAATTAATTTCTGTAATTTTTTTTGCAGGTATTTCGCGGCTTTCCTGCGCAATAAATATCTCATTAGATGCTTGGGCAATATCCCCAAATAGAAGCAGGCTTGACACGTTGGATTTATTGGCAAAATTCAAGGTATTCCTATTCAATTGACCAATAGTATAAATGCCTTGTCCTTGGATGCTTCTTCGGATATTAAACCCACGATTTTTTAGGGCTTCCGCAAAAATTAGGTGGTCGTTATTTTGGGCGCTAGAAAGATTTATGATTGGGTATATTTTTAGTTCTCCTTTTCTAATTGCTTTATCGGTTAGGATTTTGACATCTATATTAGGTGTCTTGGTGGTGCTTTTATTTTCTTTTTTACAGCTAGTGACTAACGATGCCAAAAAAATCAAGCAAATGAAAAATAATTTTGAGTAATTCATTTTTTGGAATGTTTAACGTAGGTGGACAAGGTGTGGTTTCCATGTGACGGAATCACCCGTAAATTGATTGGGAATGCTGATTAATTCTAGGGTCTCTGGGATGAATTTTATCAATAAATAATCCTTGTCTTTATTCGGATAAAAATTTTCCCAACCCTCTTTCCATTTGGCTGCTTTTGTGGCGTGGTCATTGACTAGAATTGCCTTACCCATTAAGGAAACATACCCAAGATTTTTTTTGTCAAAATAGTGTAGCGTTGCTTTGGGATTCGCTTTTAATTGCTTGACCTTTCGACTTCTAGGATTGGTCGCCAGCCAAATAATAAAGGCTTCATCAGGTGCAAAGGGTTCCATGACTCTCGCCCTAGGTTGGCCTTCTGAATCCATCGTGATAAAAGTGCCAAAGTAGGTCTCTTGGATGATGTCTTTCGCCAAATGGATGATTTTTTGTTCTTCTAAAGTAAAATCCTTTCGGAGAATATGCGCAACTTCATCTTTATGTTTGGGTGTACATCCCCAAAGTAAAACTAAAAATAGAAAAGGGTATTTCATGCTCTTAGATTAAGGCTTGATGCTATTATCCTTCAAGTTAGTATCGGGTATTCTGCCCCAATTATTGACTTCTACAGATTTGATATCCTTTTCCTGTAAAGGCAACATAATGAATCGTTTATATAAGCCGTCTCTCCAAAAATCAAGTGATTTTTCGATGATAATGGGCTCTCCTTTTTTCGGTGTTACGACGATTTTAATAGGTACAAACAAGCCACCACTATTGGTCAAATAAATACCTTGGTCTGCAAGTTTAGCAATTTTAATATCTGCATAATTTTTGTCAAAAAACCAATTTTTCCAGTACCAATTTAGATTTTTTCCTGAATGCGTGTTAAAGGAATTAAAGAAGTCATAAGGCGTTGGATGCTTACCGTTCCAATCGTGCATATAGCCTTGTAAGGTAGATTTGAAAAGGGGATCGCCTAGGTATTGTTGGATGAAGTAGTAGGCAAGATAAGGTTTGTTGTAACTTGAATTTCTATAAATCAAGCGATTGTGTTGATCTTTCGATAAAGTAATAATAGGG
>CAYTLX010000421.1:0-2064 GCA_964438645.1 uncultured Saprospiraceae bacterium
AAATGGTGTATGTCGTCAATAACCTGCTAAATGCCCGTAAACTTCGCAGAAATAAGGCAATTTACAAGAAATATGGCCTGAAGAAAAGTGTTTTTGCACCTATCGGCAGTCAAGTTTTTAAAGGGCGTGAAGAAGCTCCTGTTTGGACGATTCGGGATGATGCGCAACGTTGGACGCCAAAGCGCAAAGAAGAATTTGCTCAATTTCCCATTCCTTTGCAGGAAAAAATTAGTCAGTTTTTGGAAGAAGGCTTCTTGGTTTTAGAAGGCTTTTTTGATGAACAGGAAGTGTCGGCTATGCGCCATGAATTGGATGTTCGGGGTGAATCCCTTGAATCACATACCAATTATACAGGAAAAAAAATCCCCGATATTCATTTGGAGTCAACAGTAATCAGGGAGAAATTCACGGAAAACCCAAAGATTTTACAATTGCTCAGTTTTCTTTTGGGTAAGAAAGCCATTCCTTTTCAGAGTATTGGATTTTATGAAGGCAGTGAACAAAAAGCGCATTCTGATTATATTCACATGAGTACCTTTCCAGATGGGTATCTGATTGCAGCTTGGGTCGCTTTAGAGCCTTGTGGCCCAGAAAATGGACAATTGTTTTACTACCCCAAAAGCCAGAAACTGCCAATCATACGCAAATATCATTATGATAAGGGGATTAACAGTTGGCGCACGGGTAAAACGGATTATGTGGACTACGAAAAAGCTTTGGAATCACAGCTCCAACAATCTAATTTGGAAAAAGTCTATTGGCCCGCGCAACCTGGTGATTTATTGATTTGGAATGCCCATTTTGTTCATGGGGGAAGTGCCATTGAAGTTAAAGGTCAATCCAGAAAGAGTGTTGTCAGTCACTATTTTGGGGAAGGAGTGATTTGTTATCATGATATTACGCAGCGTCCTGCGCTTTTACGATAATTATTCGGGGGCTAGTACCACTGGGGTCGTGTAAAACCAGAGTCAACTAAGAGCCAATTTTTTTCGAATAGAAGCCAGAGCAATAGTCAAGAAACCTATAATTGCTCCAAAAACAGGAAACCCTTTGGTTTGTGTGTAGTAGGCATTAATACCCATCATACCGAAAAACAGCGCCATTATAGCACAAATAATAGCTAAAGGTATATTAATGAATAACAAAGGCAGGGCGGCAAAACCAAAAATAATGGAAACAAAGCCTAAATTGTTACTAGGTTTTCTTATCGTTTTGTGCTTTTTGTAGCTATATTTTGTGTTGTTCTGATATATTTTGATGCCGTCATAGAGTGTAATTTTTTCTATGTCGGACTTACTAAGGGACAAGGTGTCTGAATAGTTGCACCGTACAAACTCAACCGATGAATCCGAAATTTCGATGATATGGGCTTGTAGTTTACCGCCTGATTTTAAGGCAATGGTGGAGCACTTGGTCGTGTCGTTTACTCCCTGAAAATCAGCGAATAAATTAGGATGCCGACGCTGGGCTCTTTTTAGTTTTCTTTTTAGTATCCAGAGCCCAATTTTCTCTTTGGCTTTCAACTTACGTCCTAAAAAGGTGGCTAATTCTGCTTGGGTAGGTGGGGAGACTTGGTGGACAGCCGAAGATGTTGTCGTTAATAATGCCTGTGCTTCAAACGAGCTAAGAATAAAAACGAGACTAAATAGAAAGGAAATAACAGATAATTTCATTGAGCTTGTATTTGGGCTCAAAATAGATAGATTTTTTTAGAATGTCATTAATTATTTCACTTTTTCTGAAATAGTTTATTGAATTATTGAGCTTACTCGGAAAAGACATTACACGCGTCCACTACGATTAATCACCGTGGCGCTGGCTTGTTGAGTCGGAAAGACAAGAACATCTTGGATATTGACATGTGCGGGTTGATTGACCATAAAATAGATGATATTGGCAATATCTCCCGGGGATAGGGGCGTAAAGTCTTCATAAATACTAGCTTTGGCTTCATCACCATGAAAACGATTGATGGCAAATTCAGTCTCTACATGCCCAGGAGCGACTTGTCCCACCCGAATATTATATTTGTGTAAATCTAAGCGCATGGCTTTGGTCAATATT
>CAYTLX010000422.1:0-2062 GCA_964438645.1 uncultured Saprospiraceae bacterium
ACGTGATAAAAAAATAGCAAAAACAGGCGTAAAAAGGGCATTTTATGGCAAAAATGTGCCCTACCTAAATAGTTACCTTTTCTTTTTTTGATAAAAGTAAGCGCTCTTTGGTTCTCTATGCCTATCTTTGCAGAAAAATTAGAGAAATGGGAAAGTCAAAAGGGAAAATGAAGCCAATAGTCTGGAATTCACCTGAGATTAAAGAAGCATACAATAAGAAATACCGCAAGGGAAAACTGACTTTTTTTAAGATTTCAAACCCTGAAGGTGATCTTGATTTTTTATTTTCTGAAAAAATGCTAAAACACCGCAAAAATGCCGCTAAACACCTATATAAACAAGCCAAAAAACACTATAAATATTGTAGAAAGGAATTAGCGTCTATTGGTTCAACTAAAATGAGCAATAAAGAAATCCAAAAACTTGAAAAAGAATTGGTCACCGCTAAAATGATCAAAATACAGTCCAAGGAGTACTACAAATTGGCCAAAGCAGACTTCTTGGCTTTTAGATTAAAGAGCTAAGCTTGCCCTTTTGTAACGGCTCAGGTACAGCAAATTTTTGCCATAAAATGCCTATTTCTTACCTAAAAAGTATGGGTACATAAACAACATTTACTCTTTTTTTAAATTCTATGCGATGTGTTATTGCCATAGAGATTGGCTAACAGAAACATCATGAAAACAAAATCGCACGTAAAAAAGAAAGTCAACCTAATTACTTTAGGATGCTCCAAAAATTTAGTGGATTCCGAAAATATCATCACTCAACTTCGTCATGGTGATTGGAATGCAGAGCATGAACAGAAAGAAGATGCCGAAGTAGTCATCATCAATACTTGTGGTTTTATTGAGACCGCCAAACAAGAATCTGTCGATACCATCATCCAATTTGCGCAAGCTAAAACAGATGGGCAGATAGAAAATTTATATGTAACTGGCTGCCTTTCACAGCGTTATCGCAAAGAATTGGCGGAAGAGATTCCAGAAGTAGATGCTTGGTTTGGTACTTTAGAATTGCCCGAATTGCTATCAAAATTTGATATTGACTACAAGCATGAACTCATCGGAGAACGCCAAACGACTACACCCAAACACTTTGCCTACCTAAAAATAGCAGAAGGTTGCAGCCGTACTTGTTCCTTTTGCGCCATCCCGATGATGCGGGGGGCGCATATTAGCCGCACGATTGAGTCATTGGTTGAAGAAGCTAAAAATTTGGCATCGTATGGTGTCAAAGAGCTCATGCTTATTTCGCAAGAATTGACGTATTATGGACTAGATATATACAAAAAACGGGCTTTGGCAGAATTAATCGCTGCGTTGGATCAAGTGGAGGGTATCGAATGGATTCGCCTTCATTATGCTTATCCTGGTCGTTTTCCATTGGACGTCTTTGATGCAATGGCCAATGCGACTCATGTCTGCAAATATTTGGATATTCCGCTACAACATGTCTCCGATAGTGTCCTAAAAAGCATGAAAAGGCATACCAAGAAGCAGGATGTGTACGATGTGATCCATACCGCACGTGAAAAAGTACCAGGAATCGCTATTCGCACCACCTTTTTAGTGGGCTTTCCTGGAGAAACAGAAGAAAATTTTGAAGAGTTGCTTGATTTTATTCGAGAGATGAAGTTTGAAAGGGTAGGGGTTTTTCAATATTCTCACGAAGAAGGGACTAGTGCCCATCTGTTAGTAGATGATGTGCCTGCCGAAGTAAAAGTAGATCGGGCTAATCGGCTGATGGAAGTACAAAGAGTTATTTCTGAACAAAAAAATGCATCCCTAGTGGGTAAAACCCTAAAAGTACTTTTTGACCGTAAGGAAGGGGAGTATTTTGTGGGGCGGACAGAGTATGATTCGCCTGAAGTTGATAATGAAGTGTTGGTCCTTGCGGAAAAGAACTTTGTACGTATCGGAGACTTTGCTAATATTCTTATTACAGATGCTACTGAATTTGATCTTTTTGGGGATGTGGTTTAGTGTAGGTAAATTTTGCTTACATCCTTGCACGCTTTACTACAGGTTTACCAAACGCTCGTTTAAACTGCATAAGATGG
>CAYTLX010000423.1:0-2026 GCA_964438645.1 uncultured Saprospiraceae bacterium
TAATTGGTATTGAATTTAGCTCCCAAGAAAGGAATATTGTGGGGTATGAGTGGGAAAAGATGGGCAAAAATTGACATTCTGAATGCTGGATACTTATTACTTGTGGCACGTCGAGCCGAACGGTCGGGTTCTTTGTCAAGAGATTTAATTTCAGTAATCCTAGCTAGGGGCATGTCTTGTTAAACGGCCATTCGTCTTTGTAGCAATCAGGTTGTAGAATACGTTTTTTATAAATTGCAGCATTCAAAAAAACAATAAAATCATTCTTTTGCGGAAGCCCAATAAATGAAATCTAAGATTAAGTGACGAAAATCACACATTCGGCAGAAGCCTACCCCCATCTTTGCAGTAAATTATTACTCACACAAAAAAAAATCGAGATTATGAGTTTTTTTGGTAGAATGTTTGGTGGTGGCATGGATGATGTCAACTATAAAGAATTGGTTCAAAATGGAGCAGTATTGATTGATGTCCGTACTCCAGGTGAATTTGGACAAGGTCATGTCGACAATGCCATCAACATCCCACTTCAAGTCATTGGAAATGAAGTTGAAAAAATTAAAGCTTTTAATAAGCCTGTCATTGTTTATTGTTTAAGCGGTGGACGTGCAGGAAGTGCAAAGAGCTTTTTAGAAGGTCAAGGCCTAGAAGTGTATAATGGTGGTGGAGTTCAAGCAATGGCTGCGGCTCTAAACTAAGCAATATGAGAAAGTTATTATTTCTAACCGTTGCTATTTTTAGCATGATATCTTTGACTTCTTGCGGTGATACCACTGCCAAGAATACGACAACTTCCGAGACTGTTGGTGCCGTGACGCATGTCGATGCGGCTACCTTTAAGGACTTAATGAGCAAAAATGCGGGTGAATTGATTGATGTGCGTACCCCTAGAGAGCATCAAGCAGGTGCTATTGCTGGGACTACTTACAATACAGATGTGACTAATCAAAACTTTAAAGCCGAGATTAGCAAACTAGACAAGGATAAGACTTATTTGGTTTATTGTCGCTCTGGAGCCCGAAGTGGAAGGGCGGTAAAAATCATGGAATCTATGGGCTTTAAGCATCTATATGACCTAAAAGGAGGCTATATGGGTTGGAAAAAAGCGGGCAACTAGTTCTTTTTGAGATAAAAATGGTTGAAGATGGTAAAAGCCTTTCAGAGTAATCTGAAAGGCTTTTTTATTATATTTTCCTATGTTGGCGTGGGCTATGCTTAGCCATTTACCTTTGACCCTACTATAACTCTTTCGGAATCTTAATCTCTTGTCCAGGGAAAATAGTATTGGCATCTTTTAGGACATCCTTGTTGAGTTCGAAAAGTTCTTTGTACTTCATGGCATCTCCATAATAGTGCTTGGCAATTTTCGACAAAGAATCCCCTTTTTTGATGGTATATACTTCAAAAGCGGGGGCTGCTGGCGCTGCAACTTCCAAGCGGTCATCGATACTATAGACCCCATCAATTGAATTCAAAGCATTAATGATGGCCACACGATCATCGTCTGATTTTGTTAGTCCGCTAATGGTCGCAGAGTTGTTGTAGAAGTCGATATTTAGATTTTCGATATCCAAACCAAGTGTCGCAACGGTGTTTTCTATGACCATTAACTTTTGCTGACGAATCATTTCATCCGCTTTGGCACTAACATCAGGCTTAGGAGGAGTCGGCACGTTGGCTTTTTTGTTTTTCTTAAGGAAGTCAAATAGACCCATTTTTTGAATTTTTTATGATGAAAAAAGAAGATTGACAAAAAATAGTCAATATTCTGAACAAAGATACTCATTTTCAAGATTATTTTCACTTATAATCGCTTGATTTTCTTCATTTTTGGCGAAAAAACTCGCTTTTTGATGAGAAAAGCAAAAAAAGGGAACCCACAGTAAGTAGAAAATGGGTTTGTTTTTTGTTTTTTTGATAAATAGCTTAAAAACAACCTGCAACATTTTAGGTATTAATTGGGTAAAACCACTATATTTGCGCTACTTTTGAAAAAGTGAACCACAAAATATATTTTACGCCAAAT
>CAYTLX010000424.1:0-2002 GCA_964438645.1 uncultured Saprospiraceae bacterium
GGTAGATGTCAAAACGGACGCAGTTGCAGAGATTTTGGAGACGGGTTTTGTGGGCGGAAAGGCGATTCGCTTGAATATTAGCGCAAAATCTAACGCACCTATCGCCAAAAGCGGTGCGACACTGGAAGGACGCGCCTTGAGTATGCTCGAAGCCATGGTCGGAAGTCCTACGGAATTAAGCCCTTATACCGATGTGATAAAAAATGGACTAATTAGTGCTTATGATACGATTTCGACCCAGGCCAAGGATCCTACGGCGCTAGGAGTGGGCAAAATGTTTTATGATATGGACATTATCTTGGCGGATATGAAGGTAACTACCCGCAATTTGAACCATTTGATAGCAAACTCTAATCAGCAGGTTTCTTTAGTGATGGCAGATTTGGCTTCCATAACCAATAACTTGAAGCAATCCAATGCGGCTATCACCAAAATCATCGATAATACGGCTAGCCTTACGGCAAAATTAGATAGTGCTGGGCTAGATGAGACCATCATCAAAACCAATGATGCCGTAGCGGCTTTAAAAACTACCTTGGTTGCGACTCAGCAATCATTGGCATCTTTCGATAAAATCCTTGTGAAGGCCAATTCTGGAGATGGCTCCTTAGCCAAAATGATGAATGACCCTGATTTGTATATAAACTTATCCAATAGTTTAAATAATATGAATTATTTGTTGCAAGATTTTCGCCTAAACCCCAAAAGGTACGTAAATGTATCGGTATTTGGCAAGAAGCAGAAGAAATATCAACTACCCAAAGACGACCCTGCTAAGCAGAATTAATACAGGTCTATCCTAGAAAAAATATGGCTACAAAAGGAAAAAAAGTTTATTTCCCCAATTTGGATGGGCTGCGATTTATTGCGGCGTTATTGGTGATTATTCATCACATTGAGTTGAGCAAAGGCGAAATGGGGCTGGCGAATGTATTTGGAGATGGCATAGATGCTAATTATCAAATTGGAACATTAGAGTCCTTTGTGCATGTGATAGGTAAGCTAGGAGTGGTCTTGTTTTTCTCATTGAGTGGTTTTTTGATTACTTACTTATTGATGATTGAAAAGGAGCGGACGGATACCATAGCGGTCGGTAAGTTTTATTTGCGACGGGTCATGCGGATCTGGCCCTTATACTTTCTGATTGTTATTTTCTCTTTATTTATTGCGCCACATATTGGTTTTTTATCTATTCCCGAATATGATATAGCTACGGTGCAGGCACATCTAGGGATAAAAGCCTTCTTGTTTTTGTTCTTTTTACCTAATTTATTGATGGTGGGCTTAGGGATTATTCCTTTTGCGGGACAAACTTGGTCAATCGGTACCGAAGAACAATTTTATCTAATGTGGCCTTGGATTATGAAGAAAGCCACGAATAAGATGAATGCATTACTCGCCATCATTCTGATATACTTAGTCGTTTCGTATATTTTGAATGCTAATCTAAGTGAAGGGTATATCTATCAATTGGCTAGGCGTTTTTGGGGGGTATTCAATATTGACATCATGGCCATCGGTGGAGTCGCATCTGTTTTGGTTTATGAAAAAAGGAATATCCTAAAAATACTTTTTACGAAAACCACGCAGTATATTAATTTAGCCATCATCATTTTATTGATTGGATTTGGGGTGCATTTTCCTATTTTACATTTTGAGATTTATGGTGTCTTGTTTACTATTTTGATTATGAACTTGGCGTCTAATCCAAAATCTATCCTTAACCTAGAGAACAAGACCTTAAAATATGCAGGTAAAATCTCTTACGGGCTTTATATGTATCATTCGTTAGTCATCTTGATTGTATTGAAGACTTTGCAGAAAATGGACATGTATCATGATTATCTATTGTATCCTTTATCGGTGATTATCTCTGTTTTATTTGCGACGTTATCCTATGAATTCTTCGAAAAACAATTTTTAAAGTTGAAAAAGAAGTTTGTTATTGTGGATAGCGGTGCGAAGGTGTAGGTGCTGCATGGATGTCATGTCGGACGTCCGT
>CAYTLX010000425.1:0-1973 GCA_964438645.1 uncultured Saprospiraceae bacterium
TATCTGTGCAAAATCAGTAGCATCTGTGCTTTCTGTGTGCTTGTGCTCATGGTAACACCAACTCACTCCTTCACAAGCTTCTCAAATAACCGACGGGCACCTACTTCAATTTCTAAAAAATAAATACCCGCAGGTAATTCGCGCACATTTATAGCCCCATCCACATCCCCTTTTGCAAAGGTCTCTTGTTTGACCAAAATGCCTAAATTATTGTAAATCAACACTTTAAAACTACTGTTGGCATTTTGCGCAAGCTGAATATGCAGAACTTCATCCGCAGGAGTAGGAAATACTTTTGGCGCAAGCGACTTGTTAATATTAACCGTGGCATTTGGGTCTAGGTGGGTAACCAACTTGAAATCATCAAAATAAAAACCATCTTTTTGAACATAAAAATCAGATACCATCCTGAATCCAATTTTAATTTTACTTCCTACAAAATCTTGTAAATCAATGACTTCTTTGACCCAATCACTTTGAGTTCCGTCATAAACAGGTTGGTCTTTATCTTGGTTGTTAGTTCCATTTTTTGTCCAATGCCCGCACAAGGGTTGAAAAGTTAATCCATTATCTTGGGTAGCCATCACTTGAGCAAAATCATATTTTGCTTCGATGTCCCATTTGGCATAAAATGTTAATTCGGCGCCTAAGACCTGGGTTAAATCCAATTCTGGTGTCACCGTTACAACTTCTGAACTTGGAGAATAATTTGTATTGGGGCTATCCGTAATGGATTGGTCCGCAGTAAAAAAGGATTCTGTTGTGGTGGCCCATTCTCCAGACCAAGTATCTAGATGGTCACCTGTTTCCGATAAAGCCACTAAATCATTGGACCAATAAGTAAAATCAATGGTATCCCGCTTTTCAACTACATCATTTTGGGCGAGCAATACCAATTTGATGATTTGTCCATCCGATAGATTCATCGCTGTATAATCAAAGGTTTTGGTCAAAGTATCTAGGTGCTGCATATCAACGGTATAAGAAGGCGTGGTAATATTAAAATTAGGCTCCAAAGAAGTCAAGGAAATCGTAGAAAGCCCTTGGCTCAAACCAGCATGAGTGACTTCCACATTTAATGTGCCACTATTATTGGGAGCTAGAGTAAAATCTGTTATTTTTGCGTCCACATAATTAAGCAATAGTTGTGCTGCCGTAATATTTTGATGCATCGCTAATTTGTTAAGATAGTCAATATCACTCGGGTCAGGCCAAAAACCAGCCCCGACTTCGGGAGTCATTGAAAAAATACCTTTAGCTCCATACATCCAATCATCACTATCTCCATTGACAGTATAGCCAACCGTCGCTGTCCCTGTACCTAATAAAAAATTATTTTCTTTAATCATCATCCCACCAAGTGCGGAAAAAGTGGCGTGATCCGCCGTATTCATATCGCTATATCCCCACGGATGAATGAGTAAATTACCATAGGTATGGTAATTCAAGGCAATTTTAAAATCATGGTGATTGGCCAAGTAGTTTGTGGCTTTTATTTCTGGTTCAGATGCGGCAGATGGCCCCCGAAAAGTTTGGTTTTCCTTATTTGGAGACGAGCCTGTGTCATCATAGCCCCAATGAAAGTCATAATTTCGATTCAAATCCACGCCGTAGGCGGTGTCTGCATCCACCCAACGATTTTTGCGCCAAAGCCCACCACCATTGGGTTGGGTGGTTTCGTTATAAACATAGCCATCAGGATTGACGCAAGGGATAAAATACATCTCTACATTATCGACCAAATTTTTTATTTCGGCATCTGTATCATAGTTTTCTAGGAGATACCAAAGGTAAAAGACCAATTGGGAAAGACTATTGGGCTCCCGAGCATGGTGTAGCGCAGTGTAAAGTATTTTGGGCTCATTTTCGTCCATATTTGGATGGTCGGAGACTTTTAAGTAGTAAATAGGTCGGCCTTCTAGCGTCAAAAAGGTATCGATGGGCGCTTTTACTGTGATTAAATTCGGATATCT
>CAYTLX010000426.1:0-1959 GCA_964438645.1 uncultured Saprospiraceae bacterium
TCCTAAAAGCCAAAATCAAAGACCATTGGGGGCTCTACTCCCAAAAGCAAGAAAGTGATGATGGCCCTTTACCCACGGTCATTACTTTTGACAAAGAAAATGCGACCACCAAAGGACTCGCCAAAGAGAGTGACAACAAAGTCACCAAGTTCGACAAGGTGTTTGAAATGAATGTCAGCAAATTCAAAAATTATGCGACCTTCACCCAAAGAGTAACCGTCAAAGACCCATCCCAACCCGTCAAAGGATACATCGACTATATGACTTGTGATGATGCGAAATGTATGAATCAAAGCATTGATTTTAGTGTGCCACTTTCGGATCAATCTGCCGCTTCCGCAAATACCTATGACGCAGATAAAAGCAAGCATTTTAAGGGCTATTTTGATACAAAGAGAGCCATTGATTCGAATGCGAGCCTAAGTAATTGTGGCGGAGATGGTAGCGATAAAGGCAATAGCAAATCTTTATGGGTTATCTTCTTTTTAGGCATGGCGGGTGGCCTTTTTGCCTTGCTGACCCCCTGTGTTTTTCCATTGATTCCACTGACAGTGAGTTTTTTCACGAAAGGGGGAAAGGATCGCAAAAAAGGCGTAAAAGATGCCATGATTTATGGGCTGTCCATCATTTTTATTTACGTAAGTATGGGGACGATTCTGACTGGAATCTTTGGCCCGACGATACTTAATGACATGGCGACCAACGTCTATATGAATGTCACGTTCTTTATTCTATTCGTGATCTTTGCGATTTCGTTTTTTGGTGCTTTTGAGATTACTTTACCGAGCTCGTGGGCCAATAAATCCGATAAAGCAGCAGATCGTGGTGGCTTAATAGGTATCTTTTTTATGGCGTTTACCTTAGCGATAGTTTCGTTTTCCTGCACAGGGCCTATTATAGGCAGTCTATTGGTGCAGTCTGCGTCTGGAGCGGGTTCTTTGTTTGGGGTGATTCCCATTCAACCCTTAGTGGGCATGTTTGGATTTTCATTGGCATTAGCCTTACCGTTTACGTTGTTTGCGATGTTCCCTGCTTGGTTAAATAATCTACCAAAATCGGGTTCTTGGATGAACAATGTAAAGGTCACTTTAGGTTTTTTGGAGTTGGCGCTTGCGCTAAAATTCCTTTCAGTAGCCGATATGACTATGCATTGGGGTATATTAAAATTTGAGCTATTTATGGTCTTATGGATATTGATATTTTTGGGGCTAGGGCTGTACCATTTAGGTGTTTATCGCTTCAAAAATGAAAGCAAAAAACGTCCTGGAATGTTTAGACTGGCGCTAGGTGTTTTGTCTTTGCTATTTGTTGGATACATGGCCAAGGGTCTATACAATTATAAATCTATGAATTTATTAAGTGGTTTAGCCCCACCAGTACACTACAATTATTTTGGCCAAAGAAATGCAGATGGTGGACACAGTGAATGCCCTTACGACTTAAATTGCTTTAAGGATTTTGATGAAGGACTCGCTTACGCAAAAAAGGTCAACAAGCCTATCTTCTTAGATTTTACGGGCTATGGCTGTGTCAACTGCCGAAAAATGGAAGAAAACGTGTGGAACAAACCAGGAGTTATGGAGCATCTACAGGACAATTTTGTGGTCATCTCGCTATATGTGGATGATAAAGAGCGCTTATTTCCAGAGAACAAACAAGCTTTTTTACTTGACCGAAATAACGGACAAAAACTCCGTACTGTAGGTAGTAAGTGGGCGGCTTTTGAAGTCAATAATTTTGCTAAAAGCTCCCAACCCTATTATGTTTTGATGGACAATGATGGCACTACCCTACTCAATAAGCCTGTGGCCTTTACGCCAGATGTAGCAGCTTATAAAGCGTTTTTGGACTGTGGACTGGCTGCTTTTAAGAATAAGTAGGTTTTTTGGGTTCATGGGTTCAAAGGGTTCATGGCAAGTTAAACGCCGCAGGCAATTGAACGCCACAGGCAAATTGAAC
>CAYTLX010000427.1:0-1955 GCA_964438645.1 uncultured Saprospiraceae bacterium
AGGGGACGAATTGGTCGTGGTCAATATCTGGTCTCCACAAAAATTAACCCGAGAAGAGAAAGACTTGTTGAAAAAAATGCAAAATATGCCTAACTTCAACCCTCCTAATGATTCAAAGGCTAAATCTGGTGCAGGTTTCTTTGACAAATTAGAAAATCTCTTTAGATAACAGTCAAGTGCGCTCTCTTGTTGGTGTGCTTAACTACTTGAATATCAACAATATGAAGCGTTTATTATTCTTTGTTTTTGCTTTTTTGCTTTCCATTTCTTTTGCGCAAGCTCAAGGTGCGGTCTATTCTGTCAAAGGTGGGCTGAGTCTTGGCTTTCAAAAATGGGACAATCAGCTGGGGCGTAGAAACCCTTTGACCAGTTATCATATTATTGCTGCGATAGAAGAATTACCCGAAGATCCTAGATTTACTGTTTTTGCGCAAGTGGGCTATCATGCGCGGGGTACATCCATGCGCACCACTTTTTTTAGTACAAGCGGTAATCGGTTTGATCAAGATTTTGCTATAAAATTTAATAACGTTGCCTTGTCGGTCGGTGCCAAGAAAAAACTAGGCAGTCTTGGCAATATGACGCCTTATTATATGCTAGGTGTCCGTGGAGAATATACAATAAAGACCAATTTGGCACAATTTGAGAAGTATAATACATGCTATCCGATTTATCCGATTGATAAGAAAGAATACATCAAAAAGTTTAATTATGGTGCTATTTTTGGTGGAGGCTTTGAGTTTCCATTTACGGATTTGATTGGTGGGTTATTGGAGTTTACCGTTAATCCAGATTTTTCACGCCAATATGAGCAACCCCCTCTTACTGGAATTATCAATACTTGTAACGTTGGAAACAATCAACCCATTAATGTCGCACAACGCAAAATAACCAACTTAACTTTTGAAATTTCTTTAGGCCTGCGCTTTTTACGGAAGGTCGAATACATAGATTAAGAATGAACCCAAATAGATACATCGGAGCGCATGAAGGTCGCCATGGGCCTTTGGTGATTGCCATAGGAGGAATGCATGGAAATGAATTGGCAGGGATCAAAGCCTTAAAGCTATTGTTCAAAATGCTTGAAGACGAGCCATTGATTAACCCCGATTTTGAATTTCATGGTAGAATTATTGGTTTGTATGGCAATATGGCTGCGATAAAAGCCAAAAAAAGATTCATTGATGTGGATTTGAATCGACAGTGGACTCGAAAAAATATTGAGCAAGCGCTTACTAAGTCTCCCAACGCACGAAGGGCAGAAGAAAAGGAACTTGTGGATATTTTTCAGACCATTAAGGCCGAGATAAAGGCATATCAGCCCACCAAAATCATTTTGTTGGATTTGCATACAACTTCAGCGGAAGACGGCATATTTTCGATTCCTACGGGGACAGACGAAAGTTACCAATTGGCAAAGGGCTTGTATGCGCCCGTTATCTCTAATTTGACCCAGACCTTAAATGGCACTTTTATGCAGTTTTTTGATGGAGAAAACTTAGGGATTCCTACGGTGACGGTTACTTTTGAATCGGGGCAGCATACGGATCCATTATCCGTCAACCGCTCAGTGGCTGCCATCGTCAATTGCTTAAGATTTGAAGGTTTGGTCAAGCCCGAAGATGTAGAAAGTCGGCATGATGATATTTTGAAAGCATACACTAAGCATTTGCCCAAGTTAGCAAAGCTGGCTTATAAACATCATTTCTCGCCTGCGGATCACTTTAAAATGCATCCAGGCTTTCGCAATTTTTCCCCAATCAAAGAAGGAGAATATCTAGCAGATGATGCCAATGGTAAAGTACTTTCCCCGTTGACGGGCTATATTTTAATGCCACTTTATCAAGTCCAAGGGAGTGAAGGGTTTTTTATTGTTACGGAACAGTGTTAGGTGGTGAGAGTTGAGCCGCTACGCTGGTTGAGTCGCTTGTCCTTCGGACTTCGCTGGTTGAGCG
>CAYTLX010000428.1:0-1952 GCA_964438645.1 uncultured Saprospiraceae bacterium
TTTTATGACATTTGACACAATCCACATCTATGTGCTTGCCCCTTAATTTATAATCTGCATCATCATGATTAAACTTTTTTGCGGGGTCAAATTTTTCTTCATTGTGGCATTTAGCACAATCCTTCGATAAGGTTTTTTGATGGTAGTCATCGTGACATGCCAAGCATTTGGTTCCCATCCCTAAGAATGTATTGCGCTTTTTTTTGTATTTTTTATTTGTAATATTGTCGGGTTTATGACATTCTTTACAGTCAATAACGACATGCTCTCCTTTCAATTTGTAGCCCGCCAAATCGTGATCAAACAAATCCGCATCAAAATGAACCAGCTTAAATTTGCGTCCATGATGGTCATTATGGCATTCAAAACAATTTTTGTTTTTCACTTCTTTGCTGACGTGATAGCCTTTTTTATTTCGGATAAGGCTTTTGATTTCTTTGTGACAAGCAAGGCATTTGGCATTGGTGACTTTATTGCCAATTTCATGACATTTGGTACAATTACTCAACCCTTCTAACTCCGCATGGGCTTGCGCCAAATCGCCTGGAGACAACTGACCAAAGGCTACTTTCGCAAAGAAAAGTATCATCCCAAGGAGATATGTAGCTTTACTGTTCAATTTTTATTCATGGTCATTCACCTCTACGGTTCATTAAAACTATTTTTCATCTCAGAAGCACCCAAGATGAACTATTTATGTTTTTTCACGATGTACCCAAAACGCTTGGTGATAGCTACCCCCGCCTTTTCCAAAAACTTCGTAGGCAACTCACCGCCTGCAAAAATGTAAACCATGTCATTCTCAATAGATTGAATGGTGCCATCTTCCATTTTTAAATCAATCTGGTCATCGGAAATTTTGACCAAATTAGAGTTAAAAATCATGTTAAGTTGCTGGTTCTCAATAGCTTTAGTAATTTTCTCTCGGTTTTTGGGTTTGATTCTAGAAAACTTATCCTTACGGTAGGACAAAGTCACATCATTTTGATCCATCAACAACATAGCAGACTCCACCGCAGAATCTCCTCCACCAACCACGACTACTTTTTTCCCCTTAATCTGCTCCGCATCTAACAGGCGATAGGCCACTTTTTGACTCTCCTCCCCTTCTACACCGAGTTTCCTTGGACTTCCCCTACGCCCAATCGCTAACAAAACATTATTTGTCGCATAGGCGACATTTGTAGAAGTAATGACCTTGAAAGTACCGTCTTCTAATGGCTGTATTCTTTCTACTTTAGTATTTTCAATAATTTTCAAATTATTTTCTTTAATGACTGTCTTCCAAAGATTTAGGAGCTCATCCTTAGAAGTATCATACAGCTTGACTTTTCCATGCAAGGGGAGATCCATAGGCGCCGTCATCACAATTTTAGAACGTGGAAAAGTATAAACAGTGCCCCCAAGAGAATCTTGCTCCAACGTAACGGCATTCAACCCCTGTTTTTTTGCCGCAAGGCTAGCAGAAATCCCCGCTGGCCCTGAGCCGACAATAACCAAGTCAATGTCCGTTTTCTTTTCCTTTTTTGCAGCGACAATACTATCTACGGCTTGTTTCCCTTGCTCCACACTATTTTTAATAAGCCCCATCCCACCTAGTTCGCCAGCGATATATATACCTTTTATATTCGTCTCAAAATTTTCATTGATATGGGGCAAATCCACCCCCCTTTTTTCGGTACCAATTCGCAACGAAATGGCCTCTACAGGACAATCATGAAAACAAGCCCCATGCCCAATACAACTCGTGGCATTGATGACCGTTGCTTTGCCATTAACGATACCCAGAATATCTTTTTCAGGACAAGCCGAAACACAAGCGGCACTCCCGATACAAGTTTTTAAGTCAATGTAAGGATGCAGGGAGATGGGCTCAAACATGCCCGCTTCCTTGGCAATAGCTACTTTTTTTTCGGTTATTTGAGACTTCTTTTTCAAGCTTCTCATATAAA
>CAYTLX010000429.1:0-1929 GCA_964438645.1 uncultured Saprospiraceae bacterium
ATCCCAAATGGGTGGCGATATTCTCACCGATTGTGGTTTTACTTTTGGTTTTCGCATTGTTTTTTGCGGCTCCGATAATTGGAGATTTTTTGGCGCCTACGGCGATGAATTTTGCCCATTTAGTGGTGTTTGGAATTTCCTTGTACGGAGCAAAAATGAATTTTAAAAAGTAACTGTTTAGGTAGGGCAAATTATGGCCATAAAATGCCTAATTTTTGCCTAAAAATAGGGACACCTAAACAGTTACCCAAAAAACGAAAAAATGAAAAAAATATTTTTAATTATTCTTGCAATTGTGGTGGTTATCGTTGGCGCAATTTTCTTTTTTTTATCGAAAGATACCACTAATCCGTATGTCGCAGAATGTGATTTTTCTGTGCCAGAAGCAGAGATTCCAAAATTTACGGAAGTAAAAAATAACTTTGTGCATGCCTTTAGAAATGATAAAGATTTACCCGTCACTGGATCGGCTATTATTGATATGGATAATGATAATCGAGACGAAATTTTTGTTGGTGGGGGATTTTCTCAGCCAGATGGATTGTTTCGTCTAGTGGATGGAAAATTAGTGAATGTCGCCAAGAAAGTAGGACTCAATCAAATGAAAAAATCGAATACAATCGGTGCCGTATCCTTTGATTTGGATGATGATGGGCATACGGATTTATTGCTTGCGCGAAAAGATGGTTTTTATTTTTTGAGAAATAATGGAACACAATTTGAGCCACAAAAGCTTGATATTCAATTAGATGCAAAGTCTAATCCATTGACGATTACCGTTGGAGATTTTGATAATGATGGAGATGCAGATTTGTTTTTGTGCAATTATATTCAGATAGCCAAGATGGAAGGTCAAAGTATTTTTAACCAAAAGGGATATGGCGGCAAGAGCCTATTGATGCGAAATGATGGAGACTTAAAATTTACGGATGTAACGGACGAAATGGGCTTGAATTATGTCCACAATACCTTTCAGGGTGTTTTTGTGGATGTCGATGATGATGGTTGGCTGGACTTAGTGGTCGCCTACGATACAGGTGAAGCTCGAACGTATAAAAATGAAGGCGGCAAGCATTTTAGAGCAATGCCCAATCCGATCACTGGAAAATTTGGTTATCCGATGGGCATTGGCGTAGGAGATTATGATAATGACACTAAAGTTGATTTCTTTTTTAGCAATACAGGCTCGACGATTCCATCGTTTATGGGCAAAGGAGATTTGAAGGACAATCAAGAATTAGTGACGGATTGGTTATTGTTTCGTAATGAAGGAAATTTTCAGTTTAAGGATGATGCCAAACGTGCCCAAATTGCTAAATTTGAATTTTCTTGGGGAGCAATATTTGAAGACTTTAATTTGGATGGACGACAAGATTTGGTCGTTGCCGAAAACTATGTGGCTTTTCCAGGTCATAAGCTATTTAAGCTGCCGTGTCGATTTTTGATTCAGCGGGATGGTCAGACCTTTGCAGCCGTCGAACAGCAGGCCAAAGTCATCAATAAAAATTATGCCATCACCCCACTATCTGCCCATTTAAACGATGATAACTATCCAGATTTAGTGTATATTAATCTCGATGGACCGCTAAAAGTATTTTTGCATGATGGTAGTATGAATCATGCCATTCGCTTAAATTTTCCTGAAAGAAGCGAGTATGTAGGCGCAAAAGCCATATTGACCACCAAAAAAGGCTTACAAATGTCTGATACATACATCATTGGAGAAGGCTTAGGTGGTGATCAGTCGGGGACATTGACCTTTGGTATTCCGGAAGGGGATGTACCAGTATCAATAAAAATACATCTAGTAAACGGCAAGGAGTGGGTGCTTGATAGTATCAAAAGTGATGAAATAATTCAATTGGAAGAGAATCATTAGAAACTGTATGATTTTTTGAACAAAAACGCCTTTCATTTTTTTGAAAGCTA
>CAYTLX010000430.1:0-1929 GCA_964438645.1 uncultured Saprospiraceae bacterium
GCCATCTACCATAATTATCTGACGTAAAAGGCACATAGTCATAGATGCGATAAAAAATGGGCGTATCCGTCATCTTTACAGTGTGTGTTTTCTCTTTGAGCTCGTGGATACGCAATGGGATTTCGGTCTCACCGCGTCGGATGCTTTTTTGCGCAAGCAGCAAACTACGCACGGCATCTACTCCTAATTCACCCAAACCCAATAAAAGAGCCTGTCCCCGATGTACCCGATAATGCACCAACGGATAGCGATGATGATAGCCTGTCTCTCCATCGTGATTGTGTAACAGATCGGCTTCCCGTCCAGCTTTTTCCAATAACGCACCCCTAAAATGGGGAATTTGGTTGGGCGCTAGGGACAAGTCCAAGGCCGCTTGAATGGTCATGACTTGTATAGAGCTACTAGTGGTTGCTATGGCTTTTTTCCTTTGTTTATTCGTATTATTCATGGTCTGTAGGTTTTTTTACAGCGAAATTTGGATTTTTTTGACCAGACACAATGTCCGATTGCATCGTAATAGTATAGGATTTGTCTGCGATGGGGGCTTGGTCGTAGCCTTTTTTAACCCATTTTTTGGTGATGTTGGCGGTGGATTTGACAAATTGAAAATCTTGCTCACCATACTTGAATTGAAAAACACAGACGTCTTCTATTATCTCTTTCAATGTCGCTTCAAGCTCCGTATCTTTAGGAATGTCTGCGGGCACCTTAGATTGGGGCTTGTGTTGAGTCTTATGTTGATAAGCGGCTTGTTTGACCGTCTCGGGCATTTGATCCGTAAATTGTCCATATCCGACATTGGTTTTGGCACCTATCCCTAAATGCAAGAGTATATTCTTAAATAAAGCACTCAACTCTTTTTGCGAAAGCGTCCAATTGCCTACCTTGATTTCTTGTGGAAACGAAAAGGAAAATTGAAAAGTGACATCGGGTAGTACCTTCAAAAAGGGAAGTGGAGTTGGATTTGTTAAGGGATCATCTCCATGTGGAGTCAAGACATCTCCGCCGACTATTTTGCCATTGGGCGCAGGCGCCATGATGCTTGCATCATAGAAAACACATCGCTGGGACATTTTTGTCCTTTGGATTTTTTTTTCTTTTTGCGTTGCCGCAATGTCCAAACCTTCAAAAATAGCCCATTCCAGTTGATGTACTTTCGTAAAAAGCGACTCATCTTCCACTTCTTCTGACCAATCTAGGAGTTCTTGGATAAAGAAGGCCTTTTGTTTTTGTTTTTCTGTGATTATTAGCTGGCCCTTTTTATCTTTCGCTTCAAAATCGGGTTTAAGTGAAAGGTCTTTGGTCGCCGAAAAATTAGGGAAGGCACTCCGTAGTACCCCTTTGATGGACGAGCCTGGTAGGATAGGCAAACCAGTGGTATGGTCAAAAAAGAATCCCAGCTTATATTCTTCATCTGTGTGCATTTCGTGCATATACCCCGTGCCGATGATCAGACCTGGGTTGGTGGTGGTTAGCTTGAAGGAGGATAGCTCCAGACCAAAAGCAGGCAGGTCTAGCACCCTAAATCCCACATTTCCTACATCAAGCGTATAGTTATTTATGGCTATATTCTTATTTCTAAAGAGTTCTACATTTTGCTTTTTGGCAACATCTCCAGTGTCATAGTTGACCCCTTCATAATAGTCCTTATAAAACAGATTTTTCAAGTTTTTCATGGCTTAATTATTTTTAGAGTCAGAATGTGGGAAATTACGCATGGCGAGTTTGACGGCGGCCGTAGCTTGTAGGATTTCCCTTTTTAATTTGGCTAGTTCCTTAGGGTTTTTATCGCTTTTATCTAGGACGTATCTCAATAATCCAGTTTCGCCTACTTGATAACCAGCCGTTTTGGCGATGACTTCTAATAGTTTGACACGCTTTTTCTTTTCTGTGTCAGAGTAAAAAGCCAAGGCGGGTAGCAAGCCGGAG
>CAYTLX010000431.1:0-1919 GCA_964438645.1 uncultured Saprospiraceae bacterium
AGAAATGTGGGAACGGTTTTCCTATTATGGGATGCGGGCTATTTTGGTGCTTTATATTGCGTCTTCGATGGATGATGGTGGGCTTGGATGGACGAAAGCCGATGCACTCGCATTATATGGTTGGTACACGATGTTAGTATATGTTATGGCGATACCTGGCGGTATCATTGCGGATAAATTTATTGGACAGCGTAAATCGGTGCTGATTGGAGGGATGGTTTTAATTGCTGGCCATGGTATTTTGGCTGTAGAACAACCGTGGGCTTTTTATACGGGTTTAGGGCTAATTATCTTAGGAGTGGGAATGCTAAAACCTAATATTTCCACAATGGTAGGCGGACTATATGAAAAGGGAGATATACGGCGTGATAAAGGCTTTACTATTTTTTATATAGGGATTAACGTCGGTGCTTTTTTTGCTAGTTTGATTGTTGGTTATGTAGGAGAAAAAATTGGTTGGCATTATGGTTTTGGGCTCGCTGGAATCGGCATGGCAGTGGGGATGATGATTTATTATTGGGGGCAAAAATATCTTACTCATGTTGGTAACTTTTCAGGAGTATCCGAAAACGCTGAAGAAAAAGCTGCGATGGAGCGGCCTTTGACAGCTATCGAAAAGGATCGAGTAAAGGTACTTTTGCTATCTTTTCTAATTATTATTGTTTTTTGGGGTGCTTTTGAGCAAGCAGGTGGACTATTGAATATTTATGCAGATGAAAAAGTTAATCGACATATATTTGGATGGGTAATGCCGGCAAGTTGGTTCCAATCCTTCAATGCTTTCTTTATAATCTTGTTTGGGACTACCGTCGCAGGCTTTTGGGCAAACAGAAAACTCAAAGGGAAAGAAACATCTACACTGCTAAAAATGGGTATAGGTACAATTATCATGGGCTTGGGATTCCTTTTGATGGTATTTGCTTCTCGTGAAGCCAGCTCAATTGCTTATGGTACTGCTGCCTTTTGGTGGTTAGTTGGGGCTTATTTATTACATACTATTGGTGAGCTCTGTGCGTCCCCTACTGCATTGTCTTTTATCACCAAGCTGGCACCTATGAAATATGCATCCATTATGATGGGGGTTTATTTTGCGGCGACAGGCTTAGGAAATAAATTGGCAGGAAGTATAGGTGAAGCTTCCCAAGAAGAGCCCATTAAGATTGAGTTAGCTTCATCAAAAGATCAAACGATGTCTTTTTTGGGCGCTAATGATACCCTTTTACTTCAGGACAAGGATATTGTCATTCGTACGAGTGCTTTTCCGACCGAAGATGGCTTCAATCTGTTGGATTTTAACACAGAAAAATCTGCTTTGGGCCTAGTTAAGCTGACGGATAAAGGAAAAGCAAAGGTCGTCCAAACCTTGAGAGATAATAATGTGACAAAGGAAAACCCTTATCACATTACCTTGAGATATAGTAAAGATTTTGAAGCCAAAAAAATTAAAGCAAACAGGGGGGATGGTCAAAATTATGAAGGGAAACTAATCATTGAAGAAATTCAAAGCCAGCGTGAAAGCAAGACTTTTTTGGGTATTTTCTTTTTGACTCTTTTCTTTGGATTGCTAGTTCTTGCGATGCTAAAGCCACTGAAACGCCTGACACATGGCGCCGAAGATGATGAACATGAAATGGTGCATTAATTGGATTAATTACTTGACACCCTTGCGGGTAAAAGACTAAATAAAACGAAATGGAAAACGAAAACAAAGAATTAGGTTTTGTCGCACTATTAAGATCATTTACAAAGCCCTTTTGGTTAGCGAGTGTGATGGAGTTATTTGAACGTTGGGCTTGGTATGGGCTATTTGCTGTGTTGGCTATTTATTTGACAGGCTCAACAGATGAAGGAGCCCTTGGATTTTCTCATATAGAACGTGGGGAAATAATGTCGTATGTCACGGCAATTCTTTATTTTTT
>CAYTLX010000432.1:0-1915 GCA_964438645.1 uncultured Saprospiraceae bacterium
CCCGAAGATTTTGGGTCCTTCGCTAAACAGCAATTGAAATGGGCGCGGGGAGTTTTTGAAGTATTATTTGTGGACTATCCGAAGCTCTTTAGGAAATTTACTTTTTGGCAAAAATTTTCTTACGGCGCAATTTCCTTTTATTATTTCACAGGATTAATGACTTTATTTTTCATTTTAATCCCACCAATGTACTTCATGACGGGTATCATTCCCGCTAATATGAATTTTGCCGAATTTTTAATAAAGGGAACGCCCATTGCAATTATTGCACTAGCAATTTATCTGTATGTACAAAAATTCATGGTACACCCAGCGACCGAAAGGGGATTTCATTGGCGGGGTATGATCCTGAAATATTCACTTTGGCCCATTTATTTTTTGGCTTTTGTATTATCAATTCTAAATCACAAGATACCCTACATACCAACGGCAAAAAAAGCCGTCATAGGAAGCCTAACGCCTTTCGCAAGACCTTTAATTTGGTACAATGTATTTTTCATCATTTCGGTCATTTTGGTATTCTTTAATAGAAAGTATTATGTGCCAGAAAGTGAGCTTTTATTTACATCTTCTCGAACTTGGGGGATGATTGGATTTTCCATATTAGCATTCGTGCAATCAACGGGTGGCATATTCGCTGCCATGGAAGCACTCCATCTCAAAGAAGAAATTCCTTGGGATCATATAGATGTCAACAATATTTCAACTAAAATAATTAAAAAATGAAGACATTAATTCTTGCTGGTGGCTTTGGAACTCGGCTAAGTGAAGAAACCAGTCTAAAACCAAAACCAATGGTCACGATTGGTGGGAAACCTATTTTGTGGCACATCATGAAGCTATATTGCAATTATGGCTATGATGATTTTGTGATTTTACTCGGCTACAAAGGTCACGTCATTAAAGAGTACTTTATCAACTACTTCTACCACCAAAGTGACATTCGGATCGACATCGCCAAAAATGAAGTCCAAATCCTAAACAACCATTCAGAGCCCTGGAAAATCACATTACTTGACACCGGCTTACACACGATGACTGGCGGACGGGTACTGAGAGCCAAAGATGTCGTAGGAGATGAACCCTTCATGCTCACCTATGGAGATGGTGTCGGAAACGTTGATATTGAAGCACTTGTGCAATTTCACAAAAATCACGGCAAAGCCTTAACCATGACGACAGTTCAACCTGAAGGACGTTTTGGCGGTGTTGCTTTTGATGGAGATTCCGAAAGGGTGGAAGCCTTTTTGGAGAAACCAAAAGGAGATGGTGGATGGATTAATGCTGGCTTCTTTGTCGCAGAGCCCAAAGTCTTTGACTATATCCTAGAAGGCGATAAAACCATTTTTGAGCGGGCGCCATTAGAGAATCTAGCCAATGATGGCGAACTTTTTGCCTTTAAGCATCACGGTTTTTGGAAGCCTATGGATACGCTTAGAGACAATGTTAAGTTAAACGAAATGTGGAACGAAAATCGCGCTTTATGGAAAACATGGTAAATTTCAAATCTCTTTTTGGTGGTATCTACAAAGGTCGGAAAGTTTTAGTCACTGGGCACACTGGATTTAAAGGCTCTTGGATGGCCAAATGGCTCGAGATGATGGGGGCAGAAGTCTTTGGGTATTCTTTAGCGCCAGCGACTCAACCTTGTCATATTGACTTGATTGACATCAAAATGGGTGATACAAAAGCAGACTTAAGAGATGCTAATACACTCAAAGAATACATGCAAAAAATACAGCCTGAGATTGTTTTTCATCTAGCCGCTCAAGCTTTGGTTCGACCTTCTTATGCGGATCCCGTAGAAACTTTCTCTACTAATATTATGGGAACGCTAAATGTGTATGAAGCTTGCAGAGCAACAGATTCCGTACGGGCCATCGTCAATGTCACTAGTGACAAATGTTATGAAAAT
>CAYTLX010000433.1:0-1914 GCA_964438645.1 uncultured Saprospiraceae bacterium
ACAAAAAATTTACAGATTCTATCATTTTTGATAGAGTTTGAAGACTTTTAGCGTTATGATCAATGATGATGCAATTCATGGATTTTTCTTAATTTTATCGCAAGATAGGCAGAAAAGGGACAAATAATGATATATCCCAAAATCTTATCGTCGTAAATGCCTGCTTTAACGAATTATTAGGGGCGCTTACCGACTTTTGACACAAAGTCAGCTTGTTCCCCTTATCTTTGTCGGCGCAGAACAATTGGGGCTGAATATTGATATTTTTCCGCAAGGACATAAATGAAGCGTATGTATGTATTGACAACCAACCACTCATTTAATTCGATTGAAGAAGCAATTGCCGATGCAATCAATCATGGATATGATGTTGAATTTATGGTGAATGATCGTGGGTTTACGGGACAACAAAAAACGACGTACTTGCCCGAAAGTGTGGTGGAATTAGAAGTCATTATTTTTAGCTCTGAACAAAAACCTGTACTTTACCTGCTCAAAATGGTGGATGGAATGTGTGGGTGGATGAGCGATTTTTTAGGTGTATTTGCGGGGGAACAACTCTCCAAGCATTTAACCAGAATTAAAGAAAACTTTGCAGATGAATTATAAAGATTATTACAAAGTACTCGGTGTCAATAAAAATGCTACCGAAAAGGAGATAAAAAAAGCCTATCGGAAATTGGCCAAAAAATATCATCCAGACAATAATAAAGGTGACAAGGCGTCCGAAGAAAAATTTAAGGAAATCAATGAAGCCAATGAAGTATTGAGTGACCCTGAAAAGAGAAAACAATATGATGCCTTAGGGGCTAATTGGCAAAACTACCAGCAAGGTGGTGGAGATTGGCAGCAATATGCTCGCCAAAGGGGAAATAGTGGGCAGACCTTCCAATTTGAAGGAGATCCTTCTGAGTTTTTTGGCGGTGCTGGTAGCAGTGGTGATTTCTCCTCTTTCTTTGAGACTTTTTTCGGACAAGGCGCAAGGCAGCAGAGTAGTCGTCAACGTGCACCTAGAAAAGGTCAAGATGTCACGGCATCTTTGCCGATTACACTCTTAGAAGCCTATGAAGGCAGCAAACGCACCTTTGAATGGAAGGGTAAAAAAATGAGAATTACCATCAAGCCTGGTACGAAGGATGGTCAAAAACTTCGCATTAAGGGCAAGGGCGAAGCCAGTCGTTTTGGTGGTCCCCACGGAGACCTGTACATCATTATGGAAATTCAGCCAGATGCTAGATTTCAGAGAAAAGGGAACGATTTAATTTATACCACAGAAGTCGATCTCTACACGGCAGTATTAGGTGGAAAGGTGGAAGTGCCGACCATGACGGGGCGGGTCAAATTGGCAGTTCCGAAAGGCAGCGCCACAGAAAGAACGGTTCGATTAAAAGGTAAAGGAATGCCTAAAAATGCGCAAAAGAGCCATTTTGGTGACTTGCTGGTGCAATTGAAAGTTAAATTGCCTAAAACGCTGACGAGCGAAGAAGAAGCACTCTTCCGAAAACTTCAAAAAATTAGCGAAGACAACAAAAATAGTTAGGGGGCTGCCATTGTGCCATTATGCCGTTATACCGTCGAAGAGCCGCCCAAAAAGGGCTACAAGAACAAATAAATCTTGCATGAAAGCAAAAAAACACAAATAAACTAGCTTTTTATAATAAAACCCTTATCTTTGCACTCCATTTTGAAAAAGTAAATCAAATGTACAATGGCCAATCATAAGTCAGCATTAAAAAGAATTCGTCAAAACGCTAAGAAGCGTTTATCTAATAGATATTACAAAAAAACTACTAGAACGGCGATTAAGAATTTGAGAAGCATGGAAGATAAAGCAGAAGCTGTGAAGTTTTTGCCTAAGGTTATCTCTATGATTGACAAATTAGCAAAACGAAATACCATTCATAAAAATGAAGC
>CAYTLX010000434.1:0-1901 GCA_964438645.1 uncultured Saprospiraceae bacterium
GTAGATATGATGGATAAGGCCAAATTGCCAACGGTGATGGCGTATGGCTCCTATGGCGCAGTGGGGTATGGATATGATAAATCCCCTCATCAATTTTTGAAATTTCGCCCCTTAGGTTTGGTGGGTGTCAAAGCGACTTACAACCTATTCGATGGTAATATGACCAAGAAGAAAAAGAAAGTGAAAATGCATGAAATTGTGAATAATAACTTGCAATTAGAATTATTAAAAGATCAAAATGCTTTGCAAGTGCGTAATGCTACCTTGAAAATTGCGGTGTCCGGAGAATCCATCAATACGACTAAATCGCAAATTAAATTTGCACAAGAAATATATGATCAAACCATTCTTCAACAAAAAGAAGGGCTTGCATCCATAACCGATGTGATTATGGCGGATTCTGCTTTGCGCCAAGCTCAGCAAGATTATCTAAATGCTGTCATTGACTATTATAAGGCGGATTTAGAATTGAAAAATGTCACAGGTAATTTTCAAAACTAATTGTTTTTTGCGAAAGCAATTCAAAAATCATAAAATCAAATAAAATGAAATACATCATCAACCTACTAATTTTGCTGGCCTTGGTCGCATTAATAGTATTAAAATTAAAAGGCAATAAAGAAACGGTGGAAAATAGAGTCTTTCACTTTAATCGAGAGCAACCGATCCATGTGTTGACAACTAAGCTGTCCTTGCAGTCAGCATCTGAAGCCAACCAAGTTACAGGTAATTTTATGCCTAATCGCAATACGCAGGTCAATTCTGAGATGCAGGGAAAGATTATTTCTATTAGTTTTGAAGAAGGTGACCGAATCCGTAAAGGACAAGTTTTGATGCAATTGGATAAGTCTATGTTGGAGCTTCAATTGCAAGCCCTTGATGTGAAGATAGAAGGATTAAACACTGATATTCAACGATTTAGAGCTCTTGTCGCAGCGGATGCCATTCAGGCGGTAAAGTTAGAAAAAGCAGAATTAGGCCTGAAAGCATCCAATGCGCAACGGGCAACCATCTTAGAACAGTTGAAAAAAACCACGGTTTATGCTCCTTTTTCGGGCGTGGTGGTGAAGAAGATGGCGGAGATTGGCTCTTTTGCTGCTCCTGGCCGCCCCTTGCTGCTGATGTCTGATATTGGGCATCTGAAATTTACGGTGAATGTGCCTGAAAGTGAGTTAGCGCAGTTTAAATTAAAAAAGACCTATCCTATTTCAGTGGATGCATATCCAGATATGAAACTCATGGGCAAGGTGGTTTTTATTGCTAGTCAAGGAAATGGAAGCAATACTTACCCTGTCCAATTTGAAGTAAAAAATACCAAAGATCAGAAAATTAAGGCGGGTATGTTTGGTAAGTTAATTACGCAAGAGACGACTGGAGCTAAAAGTATTGTTATTCCTGCTTCAGCCATTGTGGGTTCTAATATTGCCCCAAGAGTCTATTTGGTAAAAGACGGCAAAGCAATGCTTCATCCTATAGTCATATCACGAAGGTTTGGAGACAAAGCGGTTGTTGCAAATGGCTTGACGGAAGGAGACCAAATAGTGACGAGTGGTTTTATTAATTTGTACGATGGTGCAAATATCACGTCCAAATAAAATAAAAGACAATGAATATTACAGAAATATCAATCAAAAGACCTTCACTAATCATCGTATTGTTTAGTGTATTGACCTTGCTGGGTTATATAGGTTATAAAAATCTGAGCTACGAATTGTTGCCAGATTTTAACCAGCCTGTGGTGGTGATTAAGACCATCTATCCTGGAGCGGAGCCCAATGAAGTAGAAACTTCGGTTTCCCGAAAAATAGAAGATGCATTATCCAACTTAGAAGGGGTGGACTACTTAGTGACCAAGTCACTCCCAAATGCTTCCGTGATTATTGCTAATATGAAATATGGAA
>CAYTLX010000435.1:0-1897 GCA_964438645.1 uncultured Saprospiraceae bacterium
GGATAAGTAGGCAACATTAAAGTCTCTACACCAAAATCAATCGCCCCAAATAGCTTATTTTTAATTTGGTGACCATATCTAGAATTAAAACGAATCACATCTAGATTCTTTTGATACTTAGTTTTGGCTCCAAGCTGGAAGTTTTGGACAGCCAACTGAAAATTAATTCCATTGTTCCAATAGTCTTTGCCATTCTTATAGTTAAAAAAGAATGTACCTAGCCCACCGATGCCAAATTTATTATCACCTGCTCCAACTCTAGGATTGATTAGCTTTAGCCCCGTCAAATCGAGTCCGATGCCACCACCTTTGAGCCATCCTTCTTTGGCTTCTTGTTTAGCCATTTTTGATACTTCTTCAAGACGTTTATCATCTGCTTGCGCAAAAAGAAGCACTCCTGAGAAGACTATACCTAGTACGAGTAAGATTTTTTTAGTCATTGTTGAGTTTATTTTAGTTTAACAATGTCACAAAGGTACATAAATTTAATATTTAGTGCATATTATATACAAAAAGAGATAGCGCAACCACGCGCTATCTCAGCCCTAACCAAATAAAACCAAATTATTTTGTTTTTATTTTACTGGCAAGCCTAACATATCTATTAATTCGCCAATAAAGCACAAAGTTAAAATATAATTTGCTATAATTCAAACATTCTGATATTAGATTTTGATTTTTGAGCGATTTCAAGACAAACAAAAAGTCCACTTTCCAACTTTTCTTCGGTTTGCACCAAATATTACAAATAAATATTTTGCGAAAGCATCAAAATACTACCGAAATACCCCTAACAAAAATTTAACACTTTTTTGTAGAAAAAATAAAATCTTCCACCCGTTGACCTAGCCAATAGGTCTTTTTATCCCTATCAGGAAAACCGACATGCCCCCCATTTTCTGTCACTTCTAGGTAGAAATTAGGATGATTTTGGGCAATCTCAAAAGGTGAGCAAGATGGGGTCAAAAAAGGATCATTCTTTGCATTAATGAGCAAAGTAGGGACTTTCACCCCTGCCACATGATTGCCCGCAGACGCTTTTTTATAAAAATCTTCGGCATCTTTGTAGCCATTGACGGGCGCAGAAAAGAACTCGTCAAAGTCTCGCCAACACTTGACTTCCGACAATTTGGAGATATCTATCCTTCCTGGAAATTGCTCCGCTTTGTGTTTTACCTTTTTGTAGAGCTTTCGCTTAAATTTATTACGATAAAGATAATTATCCCATTTATCAAGCTGGTCAGCACACTCCCCAAGATTACAAGGAGTCGAGATTGCCACACCATGCGTCACCATTTTCGGCAACGAATCCGCCATCCTGCTCAAATAATTAATCACTATACTCCCCCCCATGCTAAATCCCACCAAAATCATCTGTTCATAATCTCCTTTGGCATTCACATCTTGGATGACTTCCGTCAAATCTCCTATCTCCCCATGCTCATACAGCCGGAAAGCCTTATTCATCTCTCCACTACAAGAGCGCGCATTCCAAGCCAATATATCCCATCCTTTTGCGTGCAAATGACTCGCCATTTTACGCAAGTATTTACGCTGACTTCCCCCTTCCAGACCATGAATCAATAAAGCGCACTTCTTATTCCCACCCTTCAACCAATCCAAATCGACAAAATCCCCATCGCTCAACGTAAAGCGCTGACGCTCATAGGGTAAAGTCCCTTTTTTGTCTTGCAAACTAGGCAAAATAGTCTGCAAATGTCCGTTGAACAACCGACGTGGAGCTCCAGGATAAGTACTTTTTTTTATAACAGGCATGGATTGACGGTTTGACGGTGTAGCGGTGTAACGGTTTAACGGTTTAATGGTTTGGCGGTTTAACGGATTAACGGATAACTTTCCAACCTAGCCCCAAGAACAAGCGCTCAACCAGAGAGCG
>CAYTLX010000436.1:0-1884 GCA_964438645.1 uncultured Saprospiraceae bacterium
CTTCCAAAAATGGCACGCAATATTCCTATGGTGGAGGCGGAGACATTAAGCTCGGGCTCAACAATGCTTTTACATTGGACTTGACAGTTATTCCTGATTTTTCCCAAACTCGCTCTGATGAGCAAGTGCTAAACATCTCTCCTTTTGAGATTTTTTACCAAGAAAGAAGACCGTTTTTTACGGAAGGAACGGAGTTGTTTGACAAAGGGAACATCATCTACACCCGACGTATCGGCAGTCAACCGTTCAATTATTGGGATGCCTTTTCGCAAGGTGACTTAGAGAAAAACCCTGACAAAAGCCAACTCATCAATGCCACTAAAATCTCTGGTAGAACCAATAAGAAACTAGGCATAGGCTTCCTTAATGCCGTTGAAGCACGCACTTTTGCCACTTTATCCAACGGCGAAACCTTTCAAACCAATCCATTGACGAATTATAATGTCATTGTCTTTGACCAACAGCTCAAAAACAATTCATCGGTCGCTATCATCAACTCTAATGTATTTCGAGAAGGAGCTAGTCAAGATGCTAATGTGACAGCTTTGGATTTTGACTTGAATACAAAATCTAAAAAATGGGGTACCAGTGGGACAGCGGCACTTAGTCGGGTTGCTACCCCTTCTAAAGCAAAGACGGGACACAAGATGGAATTAAATATCGGTCGTCGAAGCGGTAAGCTGAATTATTGGGCTGGCTTTGATGAATCAAGTGATACTTATGACCAAAATGATTTTGGTTTTCAGAGAAGAAATAATCGCAAGGAGCTATTTTATGGAATAGGCTACAGAGAAAATAAACCTAAAAAATTACGCAACTACTCTATTTATTTTAATTCGGGAGTTGAAGCCTTATACAATCCGAATGTTTTTACAGAATTTTGGAATAATCTAAACATTCGTTGGACAACAAAAAAATTCTTTTCTCAAGGAATTGGCCTGTACGTACGACCCATTAATGGCAATGATTATTATGAGCCAAGGACGCTTGGGCGTTACTTCAGGACACCCAAAGTTTTTAATTCTTGGTATTATTTCAGTACAGATTATAACAAAAAACTCGCAGTTAATATGTTTTTCTCTTTAGGCAAACTAGACGAAAAAGGCGCCAATAGCTATGGCATTGAATCCAGTGTAAGATACCGATTTTCAAACAAGCTCTCTTCTCGTATTGGCAGTGACTTTAGTTGGTTAAACTTGTTTCATGGATTCATTAGCCCAGATAGTGACGCCAAAGGTTATAATGATTTGAGTGGAGGCGATATTGTTTTTGGTCGTCGCAATAGACAAACCAACGTCACTTCCCTTTCCTTTAGCTACAAACTGAACACAGACATGACTTTCTCTTTCTTTGCACGAAATTATTGGACGCAGCTCAATACAACAGGCTATGACTTATTGGCAGAAGATGGCACCCTAAAACCAACGCCATACAAAGGCGTCAATGAAAAGGGCTCTAAATTACATGACCAAACTTTTGACTTTTTTAATATTGACTTTGTGTATCGTTGGCATTTCAGTCCTGGTAGTGATTTGTATTTGACTTGGAAAAATAACGCCTTCGGTAATGCAAGCAAAATCTCTACATACTCCAATAGCCTTTCGGATACTTTTAGTGAAAAATCTAATAATTCGCTTACGCTAAAAGTCCTTTATTATTTGGATTATAACTCTATTCGAAAGTAGATGTTTCTTATAGTAACTGGTGGCTAGATACTGGTTGGTTGTGGCACGAATTCACATTATCCTAAAAAAATAAATTACTCTAGATGCTCCGTACAGGCGCTTGCCTGAAACCCAAGCCATGGCCGGCAGCCCTATGCTTCTATGCTTCTATGTGTTTAAAGAATGTCATGGGCGGCAGCACCGCAGCGGCGCTTGCCTG
>CAYTLX010000437.1:0-1875 GCA_964438645.1 uncultured Saprospiraceae bacterium
GCTTCTTGATAAACCACTTGCAGATGTTCATTACTAGATAAGTTTTCTACCCAAAAGACTAGCTTTTCTAGCCCCAAAGATTGGATTAGCCTTTTCACTTCTTTGACTCCTTGCCGAGGTCTTCCGACAATGACTAATGGTATTCTTAAATCCTTGGGCAAGACACCATAGGCTTCTACTAACAATTTTAGATTTTTCCGAGTCTCCACACTACCTACAAACAACAAATACTCAGCAGGAATCTGATATTGCGCCTTTATTACTTTTCCCGAAAGGGTCGAAGGCTGATAGTATAGTGGTTGGCAACTTTGATAAACAACCTTTATTTTAGTCGGATGAATACCATACAAATCGACAATATCTTTTTTGGTACTTTCACTGATGGCGATGACTATATCTGCATTTGCGCAAGCTCTCTTAAACTTAAAATCATAAATATTTCGATCAACCAAAGGAAAGGTCTGGGGGTATTTCTTAAATATCAAATCATGAATAGTGACCACACTTTTGATTCCCGATTTTTTAATATTTAGCGGAAGCTCATGACTCAATCCATGATACAAATCCAATTCATCTTTTTTTAATTGCCCCGTCATCAGATAGCTACGCCAAAGTGGCTGAAAAGATTTTGGGAAAACGGGATGATATGGAGCTCCTAAAAAAGGGCGTGTTTGGGGATTCGCTTGATACTTGGGCGAATAAAGAAAATATTGATTTTCGGGATAAAAATCTTGTAGATTTTGGAGCAGAGTACGGCTATAATTTCCTAGTCCCGTAAAATTATTATAAAGTCGCTTTGCATCAAACCCGATTTTCATCGCTTACGCAAAATTAGGAGAATGAACCGCACGAGCCATCTCAAATACCAACTCGGCGTTTTCTTCCAGTTGATTACCGACTACGATAATATCTGCGCCTGCTTGGGCCGCTTGAGCCGCCTGTTCGGGAGTTCTAATACCGCCACCGACAATAATCGGCAAGTTTACCGCTTTTCGAACTTTCGCAATCATCTTGGCAGATACTGGGTTTTGGGCACCACTACCAGCATCCAAATAAATCAATTGAAGCCCAAGTAGCTGCCCTGCCATCGCTGTCGCCATCGCAATATCGGGTTTGTCCGCCGGAATAGGCAACGTATTACTAATATAACTAACGGTAGTTGGGGCGCCACCATCAATCAACATATAGCCCGTAGGCATCACCTGCACCCGACTCTTCATCAATAAAGGCGCCGTAACCACATGATTACCAATCAATAACTCCGCATTGCGCCCAGAAATCAAACTCAAATAGAGCAAAGCATCTGCTTTATCACTCAATTGGATAGGATTTCCTGGAAATAAGATAGAAGGAATATGACTATTTTGACGTATCGTCTCCAAACAAAGATCCATACTATCACTCACCATCAGACTGCCGCCGACAAAAAACAAGTCAACTCCCGCCCTTTCTGCCTTAGATATAATATCTTCTAAATTGCCAGAATCAGCATGATCAGGGTCAATCAACACAACAAAAAGCTTGCGATTGTCCTTCCTTGCTACTGCAAGTTGTTCTAAAATATTGCTATGTCGGATGTTTTTCTTCATTCTGGAGCAACAAAGATAATGTTTTTTTGGAGTTTTATGGTAGGAAATTGAATTGGGTGGAATTGGGCGCTCCTGCGTCGCTGTTGGTCTTTAGTGCGCTCCTTCGTCGCTTTTAGTCATTTTTGGTCTTTGGTGCGCTCCTGCGTCGCTTTTAGTCTTTGGGACGCTCCTTCGTCGCTTTGGTGCTACCGCAGCGGCTTACATCTACGACGTGTACGCCGCTATCAGCATGTCGCTGCGGCAGCACCAAAGGGCGCAGCCCGTCCCAAAGACCAAAGCGAAGCGT
>CAYTLX010000438.1:0-1871 GCA_964438645.1 uncultured Saprospiraceae bacterium
GGCAAGGATTATAGCCCATTGGATGGTGATTTTGAAAATGATACCATCACCATCGGGGATTATATGCGCTTTGGATATGATGATGGATTAGATTATTGGAATCTTGAACTACGCCGTTTTGATCAAGTTCTAAATCTAAATAAAGTGCGCATCAGCATGACGGAAGGGCTTGGATTGGGTGTCGTAAAATCTGCTATTCACTCGGATTTTCTTAATTTTGAGCAGTACCACCAAAAAATGCGAACGGGTTATGGCGCAAATGCCATTGTGGGCCTACGTGTCTCATTTTTCGATAAGTTTTTTGTGCAAACTGAAGCAAAAGGTGGTTTCATCAGTCAGGTCAATGCTTTTGTGAATGACCACCACGATAAGGTCAATCACGATTTCTTTTTTGCGCAAGCTAACTTTCTGATTGGAAGCAGTTATTTGTTTGAACGCAAGAATTATTAACTCCTTAAAAAACCGTCGTTATACCTTGATTCGTACGGAGGAAAATGAACATCTATTTTTTTAGCCAACGTACTGGATTTTGGGCTCTTTTGCCTTTCCATAGTTCAAAATGCAGTGTCGAGTAGCTATGGGTATCATCCTGTCCTGCGATACCAATGGCTTGAAGAGTGCCCACACTTTCTCCCGCTTCGACCAAGACCTGCTCAAGATTAGCATAAACGGTGTAGTAATCTCCGTGCTTCATGAGCACGGTCAATCCACGCCCCGTAATCCCTTCAACCGCTAATATTTCGCCTTTAAAAACGGCTTTAACCGTCGCGTCGCTATTGATTCTAATGTCAACCCCATTGTTGGCGATCATCACTTTGGGGGCGGTGGGGTGGGGATGCCGCCCAAAGAAACCCGTGATATAGCCATCTGCGGGCCAACTGAGTTGCCCACGAGCACGCCTAAATTGATTGAAGCTAGCTGTTTTATGGGTACTCTTTTTGGGAGAAGTAGTTTTTTCCTTAATTCGTTTCTTTTGTCTCGCTTTTTTTTCTCTTAACTTTTGTTCAGCAGTGGCAATCATGGAAGAGATTTGTTGATTGAGTTGGCTTTGTTCTCGTTCTCTTTTAGCCAGTTTTCGTTTTAGAGATTTAGCATCTTTTTTGAGTGTCCTGACCAGCGTGTTTTTGATGTTTTTTTCTTGTTCTAGGAGCGTGCTTTGCGTTTGTACTGAAGCCAAAAGTAGCTGCATGTGATCCCGTTCTGCGGATAATTTACCGACTTTTTCTTGGAGCATTCTGGAAGTGGATGCGACTAATTCTACTTGTTGGCTTCGATAGCGATTGTATTGACGAAGGTAGAGCCAGCGTTTGAAAGCTTGATTAAAGCTGTCCGCCGAAAAAAGAAAAAGGAGTGGAGATTTATTGAATTTATACCGCAAGGTGTTTTGCAAAATTTTAGCATATTCTGCTTTTAGACTGGATAAATCATTCGCTAGAATATCTACGATTTCTTGATTTTTAACGATTCGTTCATTCAGAGAATCCACTTCTAGTGTCAGCGCATCAATCAGCTCTCTTCGAGAATTTATTTGAACATTTAGCGCAAGCAGACGATTGAGTGCCTGTTTTTTTTCCTTTTTTGTTTTTTGCAACATGCCCGAAGTGGCGCGTATTTCTTTCCGTAAGGCTGCACTACGTTCTCGAAGCGATTGGACACCTTGAGCTTGCGCAAAAAAAGTACTAATCAGGCAAATAGCAATAAGGAAGGCCTTAGTCCACCTGCGAATAATGGGAAGGGATAGAGAAGTGAATGTCTCTAGGCTGGTTCCAAACCAATTTTTTTGTAGTGATTTTGATGTCAATTTGCCCCGCTTGTTGTGTATGGAGCTCTAAGTTACGTAAAAAAGAGAAAAGAGTGCCATTTTCTGCTTC
>CAYTLX010000439.1:0-1867 GCA_964438645.1 uncultured Saprospiraceae bacterium
CCGCTACAATAAGGGGTTTAGACATGGAAAAATCAAAAAGGGCTATCATTATGATAGCCCTTTTATATAACTAATTCGAAGATTAATACTTAGTCCGTATAATCTCCGTCTTTTGGTTGTAGCGCTCTAATCAGAATGAGAATGAAGTCAATTAAAGCCCATACTCCGAGCCCTCCTAAAGTGATAAGCTTGATAATACCTAGCGTTGTGTAGCCCAAGTAAAACCGGTCAATTCCAAGTCCACCAAGAAAAAAGGAAAGTAAAACAGCAACAATCCAGCTTTTTCCACCAGACCCACTTCCTCTTCTTTCCGCTTTTTTAATTTTCCGGTTGACCTTTCTTAGGACACGTTTTTCTTTTCTAGTTAAACCATCTTTAGCTTGCTTGTTCAGTAAATCTGTTTTAACAGACTTCATTAAGCTTAGAGGGTTGATTTGTTCATGTTGAACAACTTGGGTCTTATTCGTTTGGACTCGGACACCTATCGCATGAACGGAAGTAAACCCAACGAAAAAAACCATTAAAGTAAAAAGTAATTTCTTAATCATTTTTTAAGATTATAGTTAATAAATACTATTTCTGTTGAAATAGTGTTTGACAACACAAATGTAGTAATTTTATTTATACATGATATATGGGCAGTCTTTTTTTTGAAAAAAAATCAATAATTGGCCATAAAAAAGCCACGAAAACAACATGCATTCGTGGCTTTTTTTACAGAAAAAATTGTATTCTACAATCGCTCAATAATCATCGCACCAGCGCCACCACCACCATTACAAATAGCTGCTAAGCCATATTTTGCTTTCTTCTGATGGAGTACATTGTTTAGAGTTGTGACGATTCTAGCTCCAGAAGTGCCAAGTGGATGTCCAAGTGCTACTGCACCACCATAAGCATCTACCTTCTTGGGGTCAAGGTCAAATTTCTTCATAAATGCCAAGGTGACCACCGAAAAGGCTTCATTGATCTCAAAATAACCAATATCACTCATTTTAAGTCCAGCCCTTTTTAGCGCAAGCTGAGCAGCAACAGGCGGTGCAACCGTAAACCACTGCGGAGATAACGCCGCATCTGCAAAGGAAACTATTCTTGCAACAGGCTTTAAGTTATACTTTTTAACAGCTTCAGCACTCGCTAAAACTAGAGCAGAAGCGCCATCATTAATTGTGGAAGAATTGGCGGCAGTGGCTGTTCCATCTTTGGTGAACGCAGGCCGTAGTTTAGGTACTTTTTCAAAATTGACTCTCGTATATTCTTCGTCTTCGGTAATCATTTTGGGTTCACCCCGTCTTTGCGGGACGGCTACAGGGACGATTTCTTTGGCAAAATAGCCTTTTTTGGTGGCATTGGCGACTCTTTTGTAAGATTGGATGGCAAAAGCATCTTGCTCTTCACGAGAGATTTTGTATTTTTTGGCGGTTTTATCTGCAAAGATACCCATGGCTTGTTGATTATAGACATCTAATAGACCGTCTTTCGACAAACCATCAATCAATGCACCATCCCCATATTTATAACCAAATCTTGCTTTGGGTACATAAAAAGGGATTTGAGACATATTTTCCATCCCGCCCGTAACCACAATATCTTGAAGTCCGAGCATTATGCTTTGTGCCCCAAAAGAAGTGGCTTTCATACCCGACGCACATACTTTGTTGACCGTGGTGCAAGGGGTGCTTTTCTCTAATCCCGCTCCCAAAGCTGCTTGCCGTGCAGGGGCTTGACCTAGATTGGCGGAGACGACATTGCCCATGAATACTTCTTGGACGGCCTTTGCAGGCAAATTTGCTTGCGCCAAAGCCCCTTCTATGGCCGTAGCACCGAGTTGAGTAGCTGAAACATTGGCGAAAACTCCACCAAAACT
>CAYTLX010000440.1:0-1865 GCA_964438645.1 uncultured Saprospiraceae bacterium
GCCACCCATTTGGGATAAATGGTTGAATATTTTAGGATGGAATAACTATACACCACAGAAATCAGCAATACCAATACCCGAAGGACGCTAACCAGAGATTCGACCAATAATTCATAGTAAGGAACTACTGACAAATAAGCATCAAGGTTCGTATTCTCCAAAACCAAGGCATGATAGACACCCCCGAGAAAGGCACGAGACCCAACCCATACACCCCCAACAGAAAAGGCCAAAACCCCTAAGATAAATAGAATTTTAGCCATTTTTTGACTACCGACCGAGATGCCTTTGGCAAGGTGCAAATAACCCACAAAATATAAAGGAAAGAAGCCCACCACCAAGCATTGACCAAGCATTAATCGAGTCTTCGAGACTTCCTGAAAGAAGCCGTACGGCAATTCAAAATCATATCCAATACTAGAATAATGCAGTAAAAACTCTCCAGTTCCTACCAATATGGCCCCTAAAAGACCCAAATAACCTGTTCGACGAAATGTTTGTTGATCAAATTGTATCGAAAGCATGAACAAACCTACGCAAAGACATGGTCATGCGTTCTTTAATTCGTTCTTTCTGACTTGGGGCGGACAGAAATTGGCATCATTACACGCTTACCACGTCACTTCACTTTCCGAATTGCCGTAACATATACAGGAAAGTGATCGCTATATCCGCCAGCGTATTTGCCGCCAGCAAAAGTTCTGAAAGGATAGCCCCGATATTTCCCCACTTGCTGAATCAAATAACTAGGATTATAGACATGTGCTTTATAGAACTTAAATCCGTCATCTTTTGGCGCAAGCCAGCCTTCAGATAAGATCACTTGGTCAAAAAGACTCCAAGCATCCCGATACGCCAATGTACCTTGACCATTTTTAAAAGGCTTAATCCAAGGATTATAAAAGCCCTTCTTTTTCACTTTGTCCTTATTTTCTTTGGCGCCCAATACCTTTTTGACGGAAGGACTCACAGGGTCATCATTCAAATCACCCATAATAACAATATGCGCTTTAGGGGCATCCACCATGATAGAATCACTTATTTTCTTGCAAATTCTAGCGCCGTCATTTCTATATTTACGCGTTCTTGCTTCGCCCCCACTCCTTGATGGCCAGTGATTGACCAATATATGAATAGGATCGCCGAGCAACTCACCATACACATAAAGCACATCACGGGTCGGATGCTCTGAGCCATCTTCATTGATGATCGTTAATTTATAAGTCCGACTATCGAGTACCTTTAGGTATTTTTCTTGATAAAGTAACGCTACATCAATCCCCCGTTTGTCAGGCGAGTCATAGTGTACCATCTTATAATGGCGATTGGCTATGGCTGGCTGTTTGACGAGATCTTCAAGGACGGAGCGATTTTCAACTTCCGCAACGCCAAAGAAAGCGAGTCCGTCTTTATTGGTTTTGACGCCCATCTCACTGATTACCTTGGCAATATGGCCTTGTTTCTCGAAGTATTTGGGCGTATTCCAATGCAAATCTCCATTCACAGAGAAGGCTTTATCGCGGACATCTTTAGTGTCAATGGTATCAAAAAGATTTTCTAGATTATAAAATCCGAAATTAACCACTTGGTATTCTGCTTTTTCGGCATTGACTGCTTTGGTTGCTTTTTTCGTAGTGCCGCAGGAGGTCATTAAAAAGGCAACAAAAATTAAGGAAAATCCTAAAGAAAAGGGAAGGCGCATAGTTTAAGCTTTTGTTAGGCTCAAATATCGTATTAATATCTTAGAATGACCCATTGATTATGGAGTTATTTTTTTTTTGTGACTGGTTGCTGGTGGCTGGTTGCTGGTGGCTGGTTACTGGTTGCTGGTGGCTGGTTACTGGTTACTGGTTACTGGTTACTGG
>CAYTLX010000441.1:0-1859 GCA_964438645.1 uncultured Saprospiraceae bacterium
CGAAGGGAGTGAACGGCGTTAGCCGCTGGGCTGCTAGACCGATCCCGAAGGGTCGGGTGCGGCAGCGGCCGAAGGGAGTGAACGGCGTTAGCCGCTATCAATCACTTAGCAAAATTCCCTATTCAATCATCAACCCCTTCTTATTCCCCTTACAAGCGGGAACGATATGGCAAATAGTAAATTTTGCTTGCGTCTGTGCTCATTTTTCAGGTTGACGCAACGCTTGCTCGAACGACCCACGAAAGCACTTAAGCTACGGGGCTCAGCTTTCCACTACTTCTTCGGGAGTATCATTATTTTTTTCAATATCTCCTTCATTCAAATGGCTTTTGGGCTCTTCAAACGGGCGTTCGCCTATCAACTGTACTAGGTCAGCTCTAACTATGGACTCTTTACTCAATAATGCTTTTGCCAAAAGTTCGACATCGTCATATTTTTCTTTAAGCAGGCTAATAGCACGATCATATTGAAAGTCAATCATTTTGCGCACTTCTTCATCAATCAACTCGGCTGTTTTTTCAGAATATGGTTTTTCAAAAGCAGATTCATTGCGCATTGCATAGAAAGACACATTACCGATATTCTCGTTCATCCCAAAAATAGTGACCATACTATATGCCATTTTGGTGACCTTATCAAGATCATTTTGTGCACCTGTTGAGATTTTCCCAAAGAACACTTGTTCGGCTGCCCGACCACCTAAGGTCATGCACATACGATCCTGCAACTGTTCCATTTGGGTAATATATTCATCTTTGGGTAGATACTGAGCATAACCCAATGTATTCATGCCACGTGGTACAATAGTCACTTTAACGAGGGGAGAAGCATGCTCCAAATACCATCCGCAAATCGCATGCCCCGCTTCGTGATAAGCGATTACTTTCTTTTCTTTGGGTGCAATCAATTTACTTCTTCTCTCTAGTCCACCAATTACTTTGTCAAGCGCATAGTTAAAGTCCTCCATGTGAACCGCTTTCTTTTCACGTCTTGCCGCAATCAATGCCGCTTCATTACAGACATTGGCAATCTCCGCTCCTGCAAAACCAGGTGTCATTTCCGCAAGGACATCAGGCTTTACATCATCTCCAGTTTTTATCTGCTTCAGATGTACTTGGAATATTTCTCTACGGCCATTCAAGTCTGGCAAATCAATAGCAATCTGCCGATCAAAACGGCCTGGCCGTAATAATGCATTATCTAATACATCCGGTCTATTGGTAGCAGCCATCAAAATAACACCTTTATCTGTGCTAAAACCATCCATCTCCACCAATAATTGGTTCAATGTATTTTCTCTTTCGTCATTTCCACCCTGCATCGCTCCTTTGCCCCGTGCACGCCCTATCGCATCAATCTCATCAATAAAAATGATACAAGGCGCCTTCTCTCTAGCTTGCTTAAATAAGTCCCGTACACGAGACGCACCTACACCGACAAACATTTCTACAAAATCAGAACCCGAGATAGAAAAGAAAGGGACATCTGCTTCTCCAGCTACGGCTTTCGCCAAAAGTGTCTTACCTGTGCCTGGAGGCCCTACAAGCAATACACCTTTCGGAATTTTACCTCCTAATGCCGTATATTTTTTGGGTCGCTTCAAAAAGTCCACGACTTCCATGACTTCTTCTTTTGCTTCTTCTAGCCCTGCTACATCCTTAAAAGTCACATTAACTTTAGAGTTTTTATCAAATAGGGTCGCCTTGGACTTGCCTATATTAAAGATTTGTCCACCAGCGCCGCCAGCGCCACCACCCACACGCTTCATGATAAACATCCAAAGCAAAAATAACATGCCCAGCGGCAACAGCCAGCCCAAAATGGGGGCTAACCAATTGGTTTTTTCGACATATTTTATG
>CAYTLX010000442.1:0-1807 GCA_964438645.1 uncultured Saprospiraceae bacterium
CTACCGCTGCTTTGGTGGCATTATAGACGTTACCATTTGGGTAGGCTTCTTTTCCAGCAATGGAGCCGATATTAATGATGTGTCCACCATTTTGAGCAATCATCAAAGGAGCTATTTCTTTGGTAGTATAAAGCAATCCTTTGATATTGGTATCAATCATGGTCTCCCAATCATTTAGATCTCCTGACGCAATACTACTCAAACCGAGTGCCAGCCCTGCATTATTAATCAAGACATCCACCCGATTAAAAGGTGCTTCAAGAGAGCCGATGGCTTCTTTGACGGCTACATAATCCCGCACATCAAATTGTAAAATCTCTACTTCAATATTAAAGCTTTCGTGAATGGCATCTTTTATTTGGATAAGTCTATTTCTGCGACGTCCACTCAATATTAAGCGACAGCCCCCTTCGTTGGCAAATTTTTCGGCAGTGGCTAGTCCGATGCCTGATGTTGCCCCTGTAATTAAAATGTTTTTGGTCTTGACGATGGGCGTTTCTGTAAAGGTAGCATCTGGTATCGGCTGGTCTATATTTTCCTTTAATTTATTTTCTGCTGGCGCCAAAAAAGCGATGTCATTTTGTTCCGTTTTGAGCTCAGGATTATTGATACAACCTTTTTTGTAGTAGTAGGCTGCCTTAAAAGCGTCCCCTTGTTTGTGATAGATAAGGGCTAGGTCATAATTTGCGAAAGCATGCGCTTGATCCAAATCTAAAACCCTTAAAAAGGACGCTTTGGCCAATTCAAGATTTTCTTCTGATTCACTTTGATGAATGCCTAGTCGATAAATGGCGTCTATATTTTCGGGATCTTTGCGGATTTCTGCGGCTAGGTACTCCGCTGCTTCTTTTGCCGCACCCTGAAAATGCTCCTGAAGGATGACTCCAATTCGATAATTGATGTGCGGATAGTCAGGATTTAGGTGATGCGTCTGCAAATAATAATTTTTGGCGAGCGCATAATTTTCTTTTATCTCCGCCAACTCTGCCAACAAGAAAAAGGCATTGTCATTTTTACTATCATACAACAATATCGTATCTAGCTGATGAATCGCTTCGTCAAAAGCTGATTTTCGCTGAGCCAAATAGTAAGCGTAATAGTAGCGAAGTGTGGCGTTGTCGTCGTAGTTGGTGCGTATGGCGCTTTCAAATAAATCAAAACCTTCTTGGTCTTTTCCTTCTTTGAAATATTGTATGGCTTGCTCCAATACATTATCAACACTTAAATCTACTATTTCTATTTCTTCGGTTTGAGCAGCTTCGGTTTGAGCAGTTTTTGGGGATGCTTCTGTTATTTCTGATGGCTCAAAGTCATTGAAGGTTTCATCAATAGACTCATGGGGCGTACCTACTTTTTCGGTGCCATTCCTATCTATCTCTGTGGGAGTAAATGCAACCGTTTCTTCTTCCACTGGCGTAAATACTTCGGGTGGAGCAGTGACTTCTTCGATTTTTTTGGTTTCGATGACTGGGTTTTCTAGGAAGGTTTCGGTACTAACTATTGGTGTTTCATCTACACTTAAATTTTGTGTAATAGGCTGATTGTCAGTAGGTTCTAATTTTTCTGCAAAGTCAGGAGTAGGAGCCAAATCCAACGAAGGAGAGTCCTGATTTTCGACCCTTTCAACGGTAAAGCCGAAATGGTCGAAAACAGGTTGATAGTTACTCCTCTGTAATACGCTTAATGCAGGATGATCAATTGGACGAAGAAAATTTAATAAATCTCCTAAGTTTAGGCTAATCACCTTGCTTGCTTTTTCCAATGCTACATTTTCGGGAGATGCGGCATTAATTCTATTATATCTTGC
>CAYTLX010000443.1:0-1803 GCA_964438645.1 uncultured Saprospiraceae bacterium
GACAATTTTGATATAGGTTTTTTTGGTATAGAAATTGCCTTTACAATGTTGTTGTTTAATTATTGAAAAAACATAGTAATGAGAAAACATGAGAACGAAGCTGTCGTACTAAAAAAAGGCGACAACGACATTAAGCTTGATTATATCGAGCTGAGAAAAGCAGTCTTAGTATTGCGTGCTGTAAACCACAAATTGCGTCAAAAGATGTTAGAATTGATTGAAGCAGATGGTCAAATGACAGTAACGAATATTTATGTAAAGCTAAGACTGGAGCAGTCTGTTGCATCGCAACATCTTGCTATCCTACGTAGAGCAGGAGTAGTAAAGACGACTCGTCAAGGTAAATTTATCTATTATTCAGTAGATGATGATAGAATTGACCAGATTTCTCGTCTTGTAGAAGAGCTTGCATCGTAAGAATCTATACAATACATTGACGAAATGGGCTATATGCCTGTTTTTCTACAAAAAAATGCTGTAAACAGAAATGTTTTCAGCATTTTTTTTTGATTCATTGGGCTAGTTGCCAAAAAATGACCATCTTTGCTTGACTATTACAAAACATACAACATAATGGGAAAAGCTATGACCAATATCAATATTGGGAAGGTCAAGGTTTCCGCAGAGATTCTGCGCGCACTGACGCACCCCCTTCGGCTTGAGATTCTTAATTTTATTGACAATAATACATCTGTTAATGTCAAAAGAATTTATAAAGAGCTAGGCTTGAAGCAATCTATAACGTCTCAACATCTACAAATCTTGCGGCACGCAGGCTTGGTGATTACCAAAAGAGATGGCAAATTCATCAACTACGCTTTAGATTATTCAAAAATTGGAGACGCCATCAAGGCCATCGATAAATTTACTAGTGAAATAACGGAGTAATTATTCAGAGATTACTTCGTGATCTACCGTTTGGGTTGATTCTTCCTTTTTTGACTGTGATTGAGCATACTTATTGAACGTTTTGCGCATAAATAAGAATATGCTGGTAACTCCAACGGATATGGACGCATCTGCGATATTGAATACAGGTCTAAAAAACTCGAAGCTTTGCCCCTTTAAAAATGGCACCCAACTAGGATAGGTGGTTTTGATAAGCGGGAAATAGAACATATCTACTACTTTGCCTTCCAATAGAGAGCCATAGCCACCTTCTGGTGGCAGGAAATTAGCAATTCCACCATGATAAGGGGATTCAGAAAAAATAACTCCATAGAATACGCTGTCCACGATATTGCCCATGGCGCCGACTAGGATAAGGGTGATGGCCACAATAAACCCCATGGGGGCTTTTTCTTTGATAAGGTAGCGAAGTGCACCACCTAGTGCAACGATAAAGATGATTCTTAGAAGGGTAAGTAAGATTTTTCCCCATTTGCCCCCAAGCTCTAGACCAAATGCCATGCCTGGGTTTTCTACAAAGTGAATAAATCCTTTGGAGTTGGGTAAAATAGGAATTAAGTCACCATAATTCATATTCGTTTTGACCCAAAATTTTAGCCATTGATCCAATCCAAGGATGATGATGAATAGCGAAACGGCCACGATGGTTCTTTTATTCAAAGCTGGTAGTATTTATGCTGATTGATAGGGTTGGATGCTTTAAACGTAAAAATGAAGAAATGTTGTTTCTTTACAGCACGTTTTGTCTAGCGAAAGCCCAATATTATCCACAAAGTTGCAAAAAGAATTACAATTTTGGATAAGATTCTATAAAAAAAAAGTAACTGTTTAGGTACCCGCACATTTTTGTCATAAAATGCCCTTTTTGCGCCTGTTTTTGCTATTTTTTTATCA
>CAYTLX010000444.1:0-1795 GCA_964438645.1 uncultured Saprospiraceae bacterium
TTTGGCATATCCTTAGAAGCACTATTGACATAATTTAACCCAACAGACATTTTAGCCCACTTAGTCAAAGACTGATCTACTCTCAATTTAGCCCCATACTTCTTAAAGTTTGTATTGGCCAAAATACCTTCATTTTTACCATAACTCAATGACCCATAGTATCTTGTACTTTCAGTACCACCTGCAATAGACAGGTAATTGTCTGTGCCGAATGCCGTTTGAAAAATGTTGTCTTGGTAGTCATATCTTGTCACATCATATTGGTCTGTCACCAAAGGGCGGCCTGCTAATGCAGCTGGTCCATGCCCAGGATTGGCTGTCCGATCTGCCGCACTACGCAAATCAGCTATAATAGTCAATCGATCCTGTGTCGTTCCTAAATCAGGGCTTTCCTTGATGCCAAAACGTTTGCCATACTTCGTAAATTCTAACCTTTTTCTTAGCTTACTTACACTAAGGCTTGTAGAAAAATTAATCTGTGGCTTACCGATTTTACCTTTTTTGGTAAAAATCTGCACCACACCATTACTGGCTAATGAGCCATAAATAGCGGCAGCAGCGGCCCCATTAATAACCTCTATTTTTTCAATATCATTCGGATTGATGTCCACTAACCTGTTTTGACCTGCTTTAAATCCCGTTGCCATGGCATCAGCATTCAAATTAATTACATTTTGGGAGCTATTATCGACAATTACCCCATCAACAATATACAGCGGCTCTGACGAACCCGTAATGGTACTTGCCCCCCTTAGTCTAACGGATACACCACCTGCGGCATCTCCATTATTTTGAGTTATTTGAGCGCCCATTATCTTTCCTGATAAAGCTCCAAGAACGTTATTCGTACCAGAATTACTGACAGAACTGCCATCTACTGTAGAAATCGCATTTCCTAGCTTCTTTCGGCTAGTAGCAACCGATGCACCAGTAATGACAACTTCATCCAATTGGTTAAAATCTTGTAATAGCTGGACATCTACCGTAGCATTGCCAGAGCTTAAGTCCACTTCTTTGTGAGATGTGGCATATCCTAAGTAAGAAATTTCCAATACCGTAGGGCCTTCAGCCTGCTGTACAGATAATTGATACTTGCCGTCAATATCCGTTACGGTCCCTACCGAAGAGTTTTGAATAATTACTGACGCCCCGATTAATGGTTCGCCTACATCATCTGTCACGATACCGCTGATGGTGTTCTGTGCAAAGCTCCACAATGGAAGTGCAAAAAACATCATCGCTAGAATCATACTCAGAAATGTTTGAGTTAAGTCCTTTGTTTGTGTCTTCATGTTTAAAGATTAAAGTGAGTGAAAAACTATCAGAACTAGCCCTTTTCACCAGATCTAGCTCTCCAATAGCAAATCCAAAGGTACTAAAAAAAATGTATGACTAACAAAAAACTGATACTAGACACTATATTAACCTAAATGACAATGTATAAATCACTCAAAACGACTAACTTGAACTCTAATTTCAGGAACAATTGGAATCTTAAGCTTAATTTTACCTAGAAATTTGCTTTTATTCATAGATTTCCATAACTTTGTGAATCAATCGTAGTTTCAAGCCTTCCTTGCTTTATTCTCCAAATTTCAGTTTCTAGACCCTTCTTTCTTTCAATTTCATATACTTAGTATAGACCTACATACTAAATAATGAACAAATCTAGGATTCATGAAAATTGAATTAAACAATCAAGTAAGGAGCTTTTTTGGCATAACCAATCTAGATCTAGAACAAATTATTTCCGCTTTCAAACCACAAAAACTTCAAAAAGGAGAGTATTTTTTAA
>CAYTLX010000445.1:0-1790 GCA_964438645.1 uncultured Saprospiraceae bacterium
AGAATGAGTTTTCTTTTATTCGCCCACACCGCAATAGTCGGGGTGAAAGAAAATTTACGGATGATACGATTAGAGAGTTGCGCATTGTCCACCACCTAATAAAAGAAAAAGGATTTACGATTAGTGGCGCCAAAAAAGAATTAGAAAACAATAAGGAATATCATCTAAAACTAGAGAAGAGCATCGAAGCCCTTGAAACGGCTAAAATGGGTTTGCAGCTTTTATTAGAAAAGTTGTAACGGTTTAGATGCCCCTAAATTAGATGAATAGCCGCACATAAGTCTTTGGCTAAAAAACTATGGAAAAATTAGCAGTCATCGACCTTGGTAGCAATACTTTTCACTTGCTGATTGTGCAATTGGATGCCCAATCCCACTTTTCCACTGTTGTCAGAAAACGCGTATATGCCCGATTGGCCCGCACAGGTATTGGGGTGATTTCAGCTGCTTCTTTTCAAGAAGGGCTACGTATTTTACAAGCATTTAAGGCGATTATTGACGAGCATCAAGTCAAAAAAATAAAAATTGTAGGGACAGAGATGCTCCGTCTGGCCCCCAATGGAGCGGATTTTGTTCAACAAGCCTATGCGCTGACGGGTCTCCAAATTGAGATTATCTCTGGCCTAAAGGAAGCAGAGTATATCTATCTGGGTGTCAAGCAGTTATACCCTATTTCTTCTTATTTAATCATGGATATCGGCGGGGGCAGCGTGGAGTTTATTTTGGTCAAAGACGGCCAACAGGTCTGGATGACTAGTGTACCAATTGGCATTGCGGTGCTTTACTTTCGGTTTCATTTGAGCGATCCTATTTCTGAGATTGAACTCAGGGATTTACGTCAGTTCCTTTCGGAAAAAACGACTCATTTAGCGGAAGCGCTTAAAGAAGACTCTGTGGAAGAGTTAGTTGGCGCATCAGGAGTCTTTGAGACTTTTTTTGATGTGCTCGATGTTCCATCTGATCAGGAAATTGATGTACAAAGGATTCATAAAAGACTCGATGAACTGATCCAGTCGAGTTACCATGAGCGTATGGCGATAGATAGTATTCCAAAAACTCGGAAAAAGATGATTATTGTGGCTTCGGTGCTTTTAAAATTTGTCTTGAAGCAGACTTCCGTCAAAAGAATGCGGTATAGTCCAAACTCATTGAAGGAAGGGTTGTTGTACACTATGATTCAAGAACAGAAATTATGAAGCGACAAGTAGCTGCTAAATTACCAATACCAGAAGGGGCTTTCAAAATCATCGCATACGCCAAAGATGAGCAAGAACAAATGCCTGATTTAGCCATTGTGCATGAAGATATGGACGTTACCCAACCCGTTTTGGTGCGCATACATTCCGAGTGTATGACGGGGGATGTATTTGGGTCGATGCGCTGTGATTGTGGGCCGCAGTTGGATGAAGCATTGCGCCTTGCGGCAAAAGAAAAAGGGATGGTGATTTATTTGCGCCAGGAAGGTCGGGGCATTGGTTTAATCAATAAGCTCAAAGCGTATAACTTGCAGACAGAAGGCATGGACACCTTGGATGCCAATCTTCACCTAGGCTTTGAAGGTGACCAACGACAATATGCAACGGCCATTTTTATTCTTCGGGATCTAGGCATCAAGTCTATCCGTTTACTCACTAATAACCCCCTGAAAGTCAAGGCATTATCCCAAGAAAAAGACATCAAAGTCATCGAAAGAGTTCCTTTATTTACGGGATATCATGACGGTAATCGGGATTACTTAGAGACCAAGAAGAAAAAGATGGGGCATTTGTTTTGATTGGTCTTTGGGACGCT
>CAYTLX010000446.1:0-1789 GCA_964438645.1 uncultured Saprospiraceae bacterium
GCGTACTCGCCTTTCCAAGATTCACACTACCACTTTTTACATAATACCCTTGATAGCAGCTCACCGTTGACAGGATGAATGCAAATACATAGGATTTGATAAACATCATCTGAATATTATACGGATTGTAAAAAGTCCGTAACCCACGGATATAATCCGTATGGCTCAATTCTCCAGGCAATACCGTCGCTACATATCCGCCCGCAATCGCCAAAATAGCCGACACAGCCACCAATAAAGGAATCACCGCCAGGGACGCAATGGTCCTAGGTAACACCAAATAAGCCGCGGTATTTAAGCCCATGATTTCCATGGCATCAATATGCTCTTTTTGGCGCATCCCACCTATTTCAGATGTCATATTTGACCCTACTTTTCCCGAAAGGACTAAGTTCGTAAAGGTCGGAGAGAGCTCAATAATCGCTAAATCTCGTACAATATATCCGATATAGTACATTGGAATCAACTGCCCATCCAACTGATAGACAAATTGCAAACCCGATACCGCCCCAATAAAAACAGAAATTAATGCGACAATAACCAAAGAGCCTATACCGATATCATACATTTGGCGTACGGTCTCCTTCCAATACATCCGATAATTTTCGGGTACCGAAAAAGCCTGCCACAACATCATCAAATACCGTCCAAAATGATATGGTAATCTCCAAAGCATAAGTGCTTATTTTTTTGTAACTATTTAGGTACCCACAGATTTTTGCCATAAAATGCCCTTTTTGCGCCTGTTTTTGCTATTTTTTCATCACGTAGCCTAGCTACGCTTCAAAAAAAATAGCGTCAACATACACAAAAATGTCTATTTTCTGCCTAAAAATAGGAGCACCTAAACAGTTACATTTTTTTAACTGTTTAGTTACCTTATTTTTTTAAAAAGCCAAAAGTATTACTAATTTTACTAAACTATAAGGTTTTCAAACGCATTTATTGTCTTTGTGGTTCAAAAACGACAAGAATACCTTTTTTTTAGGGCAACTTTTTATATTCGCTGGATGTTAGGTGTTGAAAATAAAGGAATTATGAACAAAACAGCGGTTATTTCGGGAGCCACCAAAGGAATTGGACTTGCCATCGCCCATGCTTTCGCAAAAATTGGGTTGGACTTGGCGATTTGTTCCAGAAGTCAAGGGGATTTGGACGAATTAGTCGCTGCTTTCGCAAAAAACTACCCCAATTCCAAAGTAGTTGTCTTTGCAGCAGATATGAGTAAAGTCGCTCAAGTCAAAGCCTTTGCTCAGTTTGTCAAAAATTCTTTTACGCAAGTAGATGTCTTAGTCAACAATGCAGGCGTTTTTATTACTGGAAATATCCTTTCAGAGCCTGAAGGCACACTAGAGTCACAAATCGAAACCAACCTTTATAGCGCTTATTATCTAACACGAGAACTGGTCGCATCTATCCCTAAGCATGGACACATTTTTAACATGGCGTCTATTGCGAGCTTTATGGCATACCCTGGTGGGGGCAGCTATACCATCTCTAAGTTTGCCATGCTAGGCTTTTCAAAAGTCCTACGTGAAGAACTCAAAGAGCAATACATTAAAGTCACTTCTATCATGCCCGGAGCCACTTGGTCTAACTCTTGGCAAGGCGACGACCTGCCCCCCTACGACCGCTTAATGCCCGCCGAAGACATCGCATCCATGATTGTTGCTTGTTGGCAGCTAGGCCCTTCTTCGGTGGTCGAAGACTTGATCGTGCGTCCACAATTAGGAGATTTGTAGAAGTCTAGGCAATGCGGTATAATGGCATAGCCCCACAAGCTCAGCCC
>CAYTLX010000447.1:0-1780 GCA_964438645.1 uncultured Saprospiraceae bacterium
CAATCAACGGAGCGAAGCGACAAAATCAACGGAGCAAAGCGACAATTGAACGGAGCAAAGCGACAAATTGAACGGAGCGAAGCGACAAATCAACGGAGCAAAGCGACCTCCTACTCACAAAGTAAATAAATAGGTCCCACCTTAATTTCATTAGATTTATGGCCTGCGCGATCTTTAATATAGAGGTTATAGTACAAAGTATCCCTAGATTTTGAAGGAGACACCCCACACGGAGCCGTACCATCATCAAAGATACAACAAGCGGTAAAAATCTTCAAATCTACTGTACCTGAAATACCATTGCCTGCCCCTTCTTCGGGTATAAAAGGAAGTTGAAAGGTATTTCCTTCATAGCCGTCTCTTGAGTCAATTAAAAAGACATTGGGACCAGTAGGGTCGGTGGCGGACTGCTTTTCTCCTAAATCCCCGTCTCCATCGGTAAACGAGAAGCTAACAATCATCGTATCTTCATTCTGCCCCCCTTGCTTCATGATTTGTTTATTCATCCCAACAAACTTGATGGCAGGCTCATCTGGATAATTGGGCGGCTCAACACATCCCAAAACCAATAAGGCAGTAAACAGAAGAAAAAACAAAAATCGACGCATAATCAGTTTTTTAGAGTAACGAAGTTAATGGGAATTAGTCATTTATGCAAATAATAGGAGATATTGGTCTATAAATCGGACACCATCAAATTACAACCACGCACATCACTTTGGTCATACCGCCCTAGTACTTCAAAATGATGGTCTTGCGACAAACGCCCAATATCATCCGTAGCAATAAAACTGCAAGTATCAATATTGGCCAAATCAATCACATTCATAAGTCCTATTTTCCCGAAAGGGGCTAAAGAAAAAGGGTCATTGACTTCTCTTAATAGAACACGCATCGTTTTGCCAGGAGCATAAATACCCTTACCTTGAGAATAGGCTTGCGAAAAAAGCTCTGTCATCCCGTATTCTGAATGAATCGTAGGCACATTAAAGGCCGTCTGTAAAAGCTGATGTAACTCTTCTCGAATGATTTCTTTTCGGCGTCCTTTCATCCCGCCTGTTTCCATGATGATACAATGGGACAAATCCATCGATGAAGCTTCCGCAAAATCCAGTAAACCAAAACTCACCCCCAACAATAAAGTTTTCTTTTCCGTTTTTTTTGCTTGCGCCAAAACGTCTCTAAGACCCTGAAAATCATGCAGATAGAAGCCACTCAAAGGGCTTTGCGTTTGGTTAATAAATTCAGCAGCCATAGCCACCAAAGATGAATTTGACCTTTCAAGGTAGCCTGGAAGCAACGCAAACAAATGATAATCTGCTAAGGAGCCATATCGCTTCTCAAATATTTTCTGGGCATTTGCTAAGTAAAAATTTGGGTCTCTAACGTGATGAATGGAAGGAATAGAACCCGTAGTGCCACTACTACTAAACAAGGCTGTAGTCTCCCACGCCCCTGATTTTATTTCATGGCTTTTAAAAAAAGAAATAGGTAAAAAAGGAATATCTTCAATTTTGGAAATAGTTTTCTTCAATTGCCCAGACAAAGTTAAAAACTGATGATAGACTGGATTATGAACAGATTGATAAGCATAAATATCCATGACCAAATCTTCAAAGGTCCAAGAATCTGTCTGCAATTTTTCAAAGAGTTTTTTACGCAAGTATTTTTTTCTGCAAAGATAAGGAACGCACCCAAAATAAATGTACTTTTATTCTGATTGTCTTCCTAATAGAATAACCAAAAGAAAAAGGGATGCGCCACAAGTGACACATCCCTT
>CAYTLX010000448.1:0-1760 GCA_964438645.1 uncultured Saprospiraceae bacterium
TCCTGATAGTGATAGAGTTAAATTGGCTGCTGGAGATTTGACGGTAGCTCGATAAAATAGATGGTGTAGCGTCATTTAGTCTTTCACAGAACACCTTTAATCTGGATACTCCACCCGAATATGATAAATAGAATGCAGTGTTTTCCGAATGGTCTTGACGACGGTATCAAAGTCTGCAAAGGTGATGTCGGAGTGGTCAAATTGATGGGCGTCCTTCTTAAATTGCAACACTTTTTGAATGAGTTCATCTAGGTTTTTCTCGTTAGGTTCTTTGAGACTATGAGATGCCGCTTCCATTGAATCCGCAATCATCAAAATGACTTCTTCTCTAGTTTTTGGGGGTGGCCCAGGGTAGGTAAAATCCTTAGGATTGACGGCATCTTCTCCGTGCTCCTTTACTTCTGTCCGATAAAAATATTCAACTCTGGTCGAACCATGATGGGTCAAAATGAGCCGAATAATCTCTTTGGGGAGATTGTATTTTTTGGCCAATTTTTCTCCTTCAACGACATGTCCGATGATGATCGCTGCACTTTCTTTGGCAGAAATTTTATCGTGTGGATTAGTACCTTTTTGATTCTCGATAAAATAAGACGGATTCTTCATCTTCCCAATATCATGGAACAAGGCACCTGCTTTTACGAGCAAGGCATTGGCACCAATGGCATTGGCTGCGGCTTCCGCCAAATTAGCGACTTGCAAGGAATGTTGAAAAGTACCGGGCGCTTTTAGCGAAAGCTCCTTTAATAAAACATGGTTAAAATCCGCTAATTCGGCTAATTGAATCGGCGTCAACCGCCCGAATATTTTACCAAACAAAGGCACCAAAGGATAGGCTATCAAGAGCAATAATCCATTGAGCATCAACCAAGAAAGCCAGCGTAAATCTGACCAATTCATCTCGCCAGACTTCACAAAGGTCAAGACAAAAATCATCACGGCGTAAGTCAATAATATCAAGCCTATGGCTACAAAAAACTGTCCCCAGTATCTTGTTTCTTTGCCCACAATCAAGGCGACAATCCCCGCAACCACTTGGACTAAAACAAAGTCAAATCCCTGCCCTAAAATAAAAGTCGAAATAACCACCACCACTAGGTGCAGCAATAAGGATAATCTGATTGGGAAGAAACTACGCACCACTAATGGGACAATCGCAAAAGGAATGAAATAAGGATTAATTCCTGCATTCTTCACGACAAATATGGACAAAAACGCAAAAAACAACGGCATCATAAAAATCAATAGTAAATCCCCAAAATGGCCATATTCTTCTTTATTATAATTTCTAATAAATTGGAATAAGACCAATAAAATCAGTCCCAGTAAGATCAAATTGCCCAAAAGGATGAGCCAATTGGTATATTTTCCATTTTGGCCTGATTCGTAATGCTTGCGCAAAGAATCTAGTTTTTGATAATCTTCTGGAGAGATACGGGTATTGTTGGCAAGGACTAAATCCCCTGCTTTCACCGAGCCGACAACTTGGGAAATCCCCGCTAATTCGCGTTGTTTATATTTTTGCGTAAGCGAATCACTATAAATCAAATTAGGTACGATGACTTGCTCCAAGACAGGCAAAATAAATTCAGGATTCCGCAAGGAAGAATGTGGCAAAGAATCTGTAATAAACTCATAGGCTGACCGCACAGTAAAGACATTGCCTAGTGTTTTGCGGTAGGTTTCATTGCCCCTAACTACATTTATCACGAAGGAGGGCGCTTTACCAACCAAAATCGTATCGTTACTCACGACCCCAG
>CAYTLX010000449.1:0-1749 GCA_964438645.1 uncultured Saprospiraceae bacterium
TGGGCGGAAGCATTCAACTTCTCAACCAGCGATGTCCGAAGGACAAGCGACTCAACCAGCGAAGCGACTCAACTTCTTATAAAAAATAAAAAAGGATGCTTGCAAGAGCCTATTGAGCGCCGAAGGCTTTTTGAACACTACGTTAATAGCCTTTGAAAAATAGGGCTCTAGCTGACCGAATTATATGTATCTTTACCCGAAAATAAGAAAAAAATGATTGTTGACCCGAAGAAAACACCGACCAAAGACCTACATCAGTTCATATTAGCGGCAGTATCGCCCCGGCCGATTGCTTTTGTAAGTACGGTGGATGCCGAAGGGCGACCTAATTTGGCGCCTTATAGCTTTTTTAATGCTTTTAGCTCCAATCCGCCGATTTTGGTTTTTTCGTCTAACCGAAAAGTGAAGGATAATACCACTAAGCATACTTTGGCGAATGTCGAAGCCAACAAAGAAGTGGTCATTAATGTGGTGACTCATGACATTGTGCGTCAGATGACGTTGACAAGCATCGAATATCCAGAAGGAGTGAGCGAATTTGCGAAAGCAGGTTTTACGCCCGTGCAATCGGATTTGGTCAAGCCCTTCCGGGTAAAAGAATCTCCTATAAATATGGAGTGTAAAGTGACTCGGATTATAGCCTTGGGGAATGAAGGGGGTGCAGGGAATTTGATTTTTTGTGAAGTGGTTCGGATGCATATTGCGGACGAAATCATGGATGGACATCGCATCAATCCGCACAAACTGGACATCATGGGGCGCTTAGGGCGCACAAATTATGCGCGCATCAAGGGCGATGCCATTTCGTCTATTTTTCAGTCGATTATTGCGCAGGGGATAGGCTTTGATGGCTTGCCCGAAGAAGTTTGCCACAGTCCTATCCTTACGGGAAATGAGATTGCAGAGTTGGCAGCGTTGACTGCTATGCCCAAAATAGAAATCTATGATGCTGCTATGAAGGATAAGCGTGTAGTCGCTTGCGCAAAAATGGCTAATCCTAAGGTGGGGGTGCATTATTATGCCAAAGAGTTAATTGGACAGAAACGGGTGGAATATGCCTTGGCGGTTTTGATGGTGGGTTAGGCGTTGATTAGAATAAATCATTCATGTCCAGAATGTTGTCTATTAATCCGCTAGAATGTTGGTTGTGGTTAAGGCCATATGTGGTGATTAAGACAATAAATATATGTTTTTTGGTTTTGGTAATCTGTTTAAAAATGGTTCTTTTTTCTCGAAGTTTTTCAGCAGATTTTTTTGTCAAGGTTAGGATATCATTGTAAAATTTGATTTCACACATCGAAATAACTTGGTCTTGCCTATCAATCAATAAGTCAATTTGAGTTCCTTTATTTTTCTCTGTTGCTTTCGCAAAAAAGCTAGACTCCGTGGAGTGTATCCCAGAAATACCTAAAGCTATTTTTATTTGGGGTATATGTTGGAGACAAATATTTTCATAGGCGTAGCCACTCCACGATTTCCAAGATTGGGTAAGACTAAGACTGTCCCAATTTCCTATTTCATTTTTAGCCAGCGGTCGGATGAATTTTAAGTAAAAAAGGGAATAGTTATCAGATAGGCGATACATTGTGTTTTTCGCCTTGTGTCCAAAAGGGGAATAGGATGAAATAAAACCAGATTGCTCAAGTTCCATAAGCATTCTCGTCAGATAGCCGCCATCTTTAATTTTAGATTTTGTTGGGATTTCGCTTCGGCTAAGCCCCTTCCATGAAGCTGAAAAGGCAATGATTA
>CAYTLX010000450.1:0-1733 GCA_964438645.1 uncultured Saprospiraceae bacterium
AATGAAGCAAGATGGGCCAAGTTGCCGATGATTACTCCTGTTCCCAAACCTTCGGGAATTGACGAAGATGCCTAAATCTTAAAAAGACAATAAAAAAATAGCGGTTGAATGTTTATTCAACCGCTATTTTTTTTGACCTACCTGCCATAGCCCTTACAAAAACAATCCTATTTGCTCATCAACCAATTGGGAAATATGCACATCAAAACCCCTACGTTCACAAATCGGTAAAGCGTCAAAATTCCATTCATCTTGACAAAAACTATAAATCGACATTTCTCCAGTGTCTGGATTCAAACTCCTTTTGTCAAAACAATAGTACCAGACCGACTGCAACCCTTCATCACCATAGGAAAAACAAATTAATTGCTTTGTCTCCTCTACCTGCGCTTTATTCATTTCCATAAAACCTGGATTCCATTGCGTTTTCAATTCATCATGCAAAGTACGCATCTCTCTTGGCGCCAATAGGCAGGATTCATAGTCATTCCACCTACCCAACTTAAAAAGTCCTTTTTTCAAAACAAACTCTTTATAGCTTGGTGGAAATTTAAAATCCAACCTTTCTTCTGCTTGCGCTAAAATACTTTGCTTTACCCGCCCCAAGAACGCCACATCAAATCGCTTGATTTCTTCTTGATCGTCATCAAAATTCAATTTTAGAAACTTAGACCATCTCGCCAATGCTTCTTCTGTGGTCTCCCTAGCACCCCCCTTCTCCAAAGCAGCTAAGTCATTCATTTTCAAGAACCTAGTGTATGACTCCGAATCAACAATTTTGCTAAAAGAAGTATTTGAAGCATCCTTTTTTCGTATCTTTTGAATAAGGAAAAAAGCAGCTTCATGATTATCCTGCGCCAAAAGAATCTCTACTTTCAACTCCAACAAGGGCATATCATCTAAATCATCAATCGGACTTTCTATACGCACCGCTTCATCCAAATAATCTAAAGCACCTTCATAATTCCCTTTTTCCTTTTCGGCGTAAGCCAAAAAATGTAAAGCAAATCGCCTAGCATATCTCGGAAAATTATGCTCAGCCAAATAGGGCCAAAACTCAAAATCCGTATGTGCCAACACCACTTGAGCCAATTCTTCTCCTTCGGACAATTCTAGTCGAGCCGCACAATACAATTGACCAAAAGCAGCCAAAAGATTCGCTTCACTTCGCTCATTATTTGTATGGAATAATTGATAAGCTTTATCCCACCTTTTACTGGCAAAAAAGGCAATGGCTCGGGTCATCGGTTTGTCCACGACACCGACATAATTATTGCAATATGCTATAGCTTGTTTCATGGGTAAAATTGAGTATAAAAAACAGCACAATCCAATTAGGAATGTGCTGTTAGAAACCTATTTCAATCTATTCAAATTTAATCGACATCGGCAATATAAGGCGTACCTATTTCCTGACCATTTTCGTCAAAATAATGCTCTTCGATGACATAGCCTTCTTGAAAAGTCGTTATGGCCTTAAATCCATCCCTAGGATTATAATTTTCGGTGGTTTCATTGACACTTTGCTGAGAGATGAATTCGCCATGCTGTACCCCCTCCACATATTGTCCCTTTTGGGAAAAAGTACCATCTTGATGAAATCTAGTAAAAGTCATGTCTTCAGAGCCGTCATCCTTAAAGAAAGTATGACAAACTAAATGCCCATTAGGTGCCAGCCACCATTTCCACTCTCCAATCATATTACCATCCGCATCATACTCCCCAGTCTCCCA
>CAYTLX010000451.1:0-1731 GCA_964438645.1 uncultured Saprospiraceae bacterium
ATACAATTTTTATTAATATACATGGAAATATCGGAAGCATAATTTATTCCTAGTCGTATATCATAATACCTTTCTCTTGGCTTTATATTTTCAATATTTAACACTACCCCAACATAGCCATTATTGTTTTGAAAAGGCAGACTATCTACCCTTACATTGTTTACAAAAAATGTGGTAAAGCTATCGCAATTTGGACTTAAATTTTCTAAAAAAGAACATTCATAAGGAATCTTACTACGAACAGATGTGACACTATCAATATTTTGATAACTAGTGTTTAATGTATGATTACAAGAAAATAATCCTAAAATGAATAGGATATAGTTTAGATAATTTATTTTTCTAATCATTCTAAAAAATTATTACTTTCATAGAATAAATTTGACCTTTATAGCCATAAGAAACAAAACCCCTCCTACTTAGTCTTCTTAACATACTCCGTAATAATCACAATAGTCTGTCCTTCTACTTTTCCCTCAATAAAATTGCCATTATCTGGATCTAAACGGATTCTTCGCACTGCCGTGCCACGCTTAGCAACCATACTAGAGCCCTTCACCTTTAGATCTTTGATCAAAACCACAGAGTCTCCCGCTTCCAATATTACTCCATTGGAATCTTTATGCACTACGGTCTTTTTATCATCCAATGCCTTCGCCCACTCCATCATATCTTCATCCAAATACATCATTTCTAGGGTATCTTGCTGTCCTAGTTTCTTGAGTAGTCGGTAGGATAAGATTTGTACGGCAGGTACTTCACTCCACATGCTATCATTCAAGCAGTGCCAGTGATTGGGATCTAGATTGTCCATATCTTCTATCTGGGCGATACATTTTGGGCATAAATAGGCACTGTCTTCTGGTTTGCCTTGTCGTACGGGCTGTACTTCATAGACTTTTAGATTTTCGTCTGCTTTGCAGAGTTCGCATTTTCCTTCTGCTCTTTTGTTTATTTCTCTTTCCATGTTTTATCTATGGGTTTTCTACCTCTATGGGTTTTCACCCATAGTTAATGACGGGTGAACCCTTTGGGTTTTATGTTGTAAAATAAATATTTATAATTAATTCCAAAAATGTTCTATTTCTTTAGTCTCACTTTTCGCATAACGATTACGAAGAATCCAATGGATTTATACAATTCAAATCCTTCCTAATCCTATTTTACAAGTCATGTCTTCACGAAGAACCCAAAGGGTTCACCAGATTAACCCTAGGTGGAAACCTAGGGCTAGCCCCAAGTCAACATCGACTCATCCAAAAAGCTCCCTACTCAAATAGCGACTTCATAGCCACCTTCTTCCCCACAATCCCCTCTATCTCATCAATCTTCACACGAGTCTGCTCCATGCTATCTCTTTCTCGAATCGTCACCGTATCATCTTCCAAAGTATCAAAATCAATGGTCACACAAAAAGGAGTACCGATCGCATCTTGACGACGATATCTACGTCCTACTGCATCTTTTTCGTCATATTGACAATTGAAAGACAACTTCAGTTTATCAAAAACAGCTCTTGCTTTTGAAGTCAATTCATCTCTATTCTTCAATAATGGCAATATCGCCACCTTAATTGGAGCAATTGCAGGATGTAACTTCATCACTATTCTAGTAGAATCATTTCCTTTCGCATCAGGTACAGTTTCTTCTTGCAATGTACTTGACATCACCGCTAAAAACATTCGATCTGCTCCGATGGATGTCTCCAAAACGTAAGGTACATAATTTTCA
>CAYTLX010000452.1:0-1730 GCA_964438645.1 uncultured Saprospiraceae bacterium
ACATGCTCAAAAAAATTTACTATTTTTATAAAGATGGTTTTGCCAATATGAAATTAGGAAAACGTTTATGGGTATTGATAGCCATTAAGATTTTTATTCTTTTTGCTGTGGTCAAATACTTTTTTTTCCCGAATGTTTTGGAAGAAAAATTTAGTACAGATGCACAGCGAAGTGAATACATACTACAACAACTCACAAAAGGAGAGTAAATGGAACATTTAGACCCCTCATTGGTCGACTGGTCGAGAGCACAGTTCGCCCTTACTGCACTGTATCATTGGATATTTGTGCCACTGACATTAGGACTGACATTTTTAGTCGCGATTATGGAAAGTATCTATGTGAAGACAGGTGATATTTGGTGGAAAAAAACGACCAAATTTTGGATGGGACTTTTAGCGATAAACTTTGCTATTGGTCTTGCCACTGGGATTATTATGGAGTTTGAGTTTGGAACAAACTGGTCAAACTACTCATGGATAGTGGGAGACATCTTTGGTGCACCTTTAGCAATAGAAGGATTGATGGCATTTTTTATGGAGTCAACCTTTTTTGCCATTATGTTTTTTGGTTGGGAGAAAGTCTCCAAGCGTACCCATCTACTCTCTACATGGTTGGTAGCTATTGGTTCTAACCTTTCTGCATTGTGGATATTGATAGCCAATGGGTGGATGCAGCATCCTGTGGGGATGCATTTTAACCCAGACACAGCCCGTAATGAAATGACTGATTTTTGGGCGATTGTCTTTAACCCTAATGCCTATACCAAATTTTTACATACCATTTCCAGTGGCTATGTCTTAGCAGCACTTTTTGTTATTTCTATTAGTAGTTGGTACTTACTTAAAAGAAGAGACATGCAGTTTGCTAAACGTAGTATTATGGTGGCTGCTAGTTTTGGGCTTATTGTTTCTTTGTTTAACCTCACCACAGGAGATGACTCAGCCAGACAAGATGCCTTGCATCAACCTATGAAACTCGCAGCGATGGAAGGTCTCTATAATGGAAAAGCCAATGCACCTATCGTAGCTTTTGGTATTTTAAATCCGAAGAAAAAATATAACAATGATGAAGATGAATTTTTATTTAGTTTTGAAATCCCTGATGGGCTTTCACTTTTAGGGTTTCATAGTTTTGATGCCTATGTTCCAGGGATAAAACAGCTTATCAATGGCGACAAAGAACATGGTATTATGAGTGTACAAGAGAAGCTAGACAAAGGTAAAATAGCCGTCACGTCACTCGGCGAATACAAAAAAGCCAAAAAAGAAAATGATACAGAAAAAGCCTCTGTTGCACTTAAAAGCTTTGAGGAACATGCTAAGTATCTAGGATATGGTTACTTGAACAAGCCTGAAGATGTTATACCTAATGTACCCCTTACTTTTTATGCATTTCATGCCATGGTCACGTTTGGGGTATGGTTTATTATGTTATTTATGATTATCTTATATCTTACGATGACCAATGAACTTAAAGAAAAAAGATGGTTCCTTAAACTGGCATTGTGGAGTTTACCTTTAGGGTATATTGCTCAAGAATCAGGATGGATAGTTGCAGAAGCAGGGCGACAACCATGGGCGATACAAGATATGTTACCCGTAGGTATGGCAACCTCCCAAATATCAAGCACATCGGTGATGATTACATTTTGGCTCTTTGCTGTGTTGTTTACAGCCTTGCTTATAGCCGAAGTGAAAATCATGACCAAACAAATTAAAATTGGGCCA
>CAYTLX010000453.1:0-1730 GCA_964438645.1 uncultured Saprospiraceae bacterium
TTTGCATCAAGGCAAAATGAACATAAAGAAATTACTTCTATTTTACGCAACTCAGCCAAAAACATAACTTGCATTAAATAGAAAAAAGCCCGTGTTTATTGGGTTTATTGCTGTTTTTTTGCAAAAAAAATGACCGAACCATTGTAAATCAAAGTTCTTGGCTTGGTTCAACCAGTTAAAAAATCAAACTCCCAATCCGTACCATCGTGCTTCCTTCTTCGACGGCAATTTTATAATCGCCAGACATGCCCATAGAGAGTGTATCGAATGTATCTCCAAACACATTACTGCTTTGTAAGCGAGTAAATATTGTCCGTAAGGACTTCATTTCTTGCCGAACTTGTTCCTTGTCCGACGTAAAGGACGCCATGCCCATCACTCCGCAAATACGGATATGCTTCAGTTTGGTCATTTCCGTAAGGAGTAAGTCGTCCTGAAGTTCTATTGGATTGAAGCCATGTTTGGTCTCTTCTTGTGCTACTTTTGCCTGAATCAACACATCAATGATTCTACCGACTTTTTCGGCTTCCAAATTGATTTTGCGTAGTAGTTTAAGGCTATCGCCTGCGTGAATCATGGAAACGAAGGGAGCAATAAATTTCACTTTATTGGTTTGTAGGTGCCCGATTTGGTGCCATAGAATATCTTTTGGGAGACTTTCGTATTTAGAGATTAATTCTTGGACGCGGTTTTCACCAAAAATACGCTGCCCCAGATTATACCGTTCCAAAATAGCCTGATTACTTTGCGTTTTGGAAACAGCTACTAAAGTTACCTTCTTTAGTGCAAGAAAATCTACTACTTGCGTAAAAACACTCAAAGAGTCCATAAAAACATCCTTTTAGCTTGAAAATCAACGAGAAAGGTATGCAAATTTAAAAAAATGCTTATATTTGCGCCTAGTCATTCCGAAAGGCAAATTTACGCAAGTATTTTTGCCGAAAGGCTAATATTCCAGAAAAAATAAACGTTATATCGTTGTTTTTTCGCATTTGATTCTAAACAGTAGAGTATTTGCGCAAATATGCGTTTAATCTCTTGAACAAAACGAACCTACAAAATCATGAATTTTAACCCATTATTTTTGCAAGATGTGGCTATGAAAGAAGGTAGCCAAAGTCTATGGAGCATCATTTATTCTGGCGGTATCCTTAGTATTGTCATTGTCGTGGCGATATTGCTGATGTCTTTTATCGCTGCCTATATCTTTTTTGAGCGTTTTGCGACGATTAAGCGAGCTACTCAAGTTGACGAAAACTTCATGAATAATATTCGCATGAATGTCCAATCTGGCAATATTCAAGCAGCCATAGGGCTTTGCAAAACGCAAGATTCACCCGTTGCCCGAATGGTCGAAAAAGGATTGATGCGTATAGGGAAGCCTTTACGTGATATTGATGCGGCTATCGAAAACGTGGGTAATTTGGAGCTTTTTAAGCTTGAGAAAAACCTTTCGACCCTAGCCAGTATCGCTGGTATCGCCCCGATGGTGGGTTTCTTTGGGACTGTGACGGGTATGATTATGGCTTTTTATACTATGGCGACTGCCGAAAATGTAGGCCCTGGCCAGTTGGCAGGGGGTATCTATCAAGCGTTGGTGACTACTGCTTTTGGGTTAGTGGTCGGTATTTTTGCGCTAGCAGGCTATAACTTTTTGGTCGCGATGGTTGACAAGGCGGTATTTAAGATGGAGCGTTCGACGACTGATTTTATGGATTTGCTACAAGAGC
>CAYTLX010000454.1:0-1729 GCA_964438645.1 uncultured Saprospiraceae bacterium
AATGAACGCCGCAGGCAAAATGAACGCCGAAGGCAAAATGAACGCCGCAGGCAAAAAAAACCAAAAACAAACTTTCCCCACAAAAAAATAGAAAAACCCCTAATTTTGCGGAACACCTAACTATACCCAATGGTCAAATTAATTGAATGCCCACGTGATGCGATGCAAGGATTGCATGACTTTATTCCTACGAAAACGAAGGTGAAATACATCAACACACTTTTGCGGGCGGGTTTTGACACTATTGATTTTGGGAGTTTTGTCTCCCCAAAAGCCATTCCACAAATGGCGGATACGGCTCAAGTACTGGCTGGATTAGACTTGGAAAACACGGAGACAAAATTATTGGCCATCGTCGCCAATATGCGTGGTGCCAACGATGCCATCAAATATCCAGAAATTGATTATCTAGGGTATCCTTTTTCTATTTCGGAGACTTTTCAAATTCGAAATACCAATGCGACCATACCGGAGTCGCTCGAACGTGTGAAAGGCATGCAGGAGCTTTGCCTGAAGCATAATAAAACCTTGGTGGTCTATCTTTCCATGGGGTTTGGTAATCCGTATGGGGATGAATGGAATGCGGAGATTGTGATGAAATGGATGAATGAATTGGCTAAGATTGGCGTGCAGATTATTTCATTATCTGATACCATTGGCGTGTCCACGACGGATAGTATAGAGTATTTGTTTAGTAGCGTCATCCCCGAATTTCCTGAAATTGAAATTGGGGCGCACCTACATACGCTGGTGGGCGAAAGTGGCTCCAAAATTAAAGCAGCTTATTTGAGCGGTTGTCGTCGATTTGATGGCGCTTTAAAGGGTTACGGGGGCTGCCCAATGGCTAAAGATGACCTTACGGGAAATATGCCCATGGAGAATTTAGTCTTTTACCTTGCGGGAAAAAATGAGATAAATATTGATATGGAAGTGCTGTATGAAGCGATGGAGTTGGCGGATGATGTTTTTCCAGCTTTTTAATAACTTTCCAAAAGTTTTAAAATTTGGAAAGTTATTAAAACTCCAACCGTACCCCCGCTTCATACCCACGCCCAGGCATTGGGCGCAAGCGAATGATTTGATAATTTTTGTTAGAAAGATTGGTAATAGAGAATTGGACGTTCATTTTTACATGGCGGACTGTCGGTGTGAAAGCTAATTGAATGTTGTGTATCGCATAGCCAGCTAAATATTTACTATTGTCCTGCTTGTAGGGGCTTTTGCTCACGAACAGTTGGCTGTAATTAAAAGCAAGTCGGTCTTTATACTTCACATTAAATACGCCATTCATTTTGTGCTTCGGAATATAGATTAGCTGCTTGCCCAAAATAGGATTTTTATATTTGCTCTCCTTGTTTACAGTGCTGACGTAGGTGTAACCCATATTATAACTTAGTATAAGTTGCTGATAGTCAATGGAGTAGTGGGTGTTTAGTTCAACACCTTTAGAGACGACCTTTTGGCTATTGCTAGGGCGCCAAGTTCCCGTATTATCTGGAGCCCATAGAATCCAATCATTTACATTTAGCCAAAAGCCCGTTAAATGCGCCGTCCAAGTAAGCCTTTTTTTATGGGTACTATAACTCAAACTCATCTCTCCTTGATACCCAATTTCATCTTTTAAGTCGGGGTCTCCGAGATTTTGCCAAAATAAATCATTGAAGGTAGGTGCGTGGAAATGTCTCCCTAATTTGCCCTTTAAAGCGTAATTTTGCCAATGATAATTGCC
>CAYTLX010000455.1:0-1723 GCA_964438645.1 uncultured Saprospiraceae bacterium
GGTATTATTACGACCGAAGATGCGGATGGCGTGGCGGACTCTTTAGGCGTGGCTTGCACAATAACGGGTGTGGTTTATGGAGTGGATATGATAGGTGGCAATGGTGTCCAGTTTACTTTGATTGATGCCAACGGTGATGGTATTCAGGTGCGTCATGGCAATATGGATTTGGGCTATACCGTAGCCGAAGGAGATGAATTGACCGTAGTTGGTGAAGTAGGACAGTTTAGAGGGTTGACTCAGTTTGTACCTGTGACGATTACCAAGAATAGCGCTGGTAATACTTTACTTGCTCCAACAGTAGTGACTACTTTGGGGGAAGATACAGAGTCTCGCTTAGTGAAATTAGAAACTATGTTTTTAGTCGATGCGTCCCAATGGAATACTTCTGGTAGCTTTAATGTCGATATTACCAATGGCGGAGCGGATACTCTTACAATGCGTATTGATAGTGATGTCGATGTGTCTGGAGATGCAGCTTTTCCTGCAAACCTAGCGAATGGTTTTCATTTAACAGGAATTGGTGGACAATATGACTCTAGCTCTCCTTATACGGATGGTTACCAAATCTTCCCTAGATATGTAGCTGATTTTGATATTATTGTAGGGACTAATAACCCTGCTTTACAGCAAAAAATCAAACTTTATCCGAATCCAACAAGCAATGATTTTGTGATTGCAACAAAGGATTTGAAGGTAGATGAGATTCGTTTGGTGAATATTATGGGACAAACGTTGAAGCAAGTAGTGGCTCCTAATAAAATCCAGACTATTTCATTAGCTGATTATCCACAAGGGACTTATTTTGTTCAAATAACAGCAGGTGACTCTTTTACCACAATGAAGGTGGAGAAAAACTAAATTTTTATTGGTGATTTGAATTCGCCTATTTTTTTAAAGTAAGAAGCGGAGAAAACATTTGTTTTCTCCGCTTTTTTTGTACATTTGCATGAAAGTCAAATAGTTATGAAATACGTTGCCTTTTTTTTACTGGGTCTCGGGGTGTTTATTTCTTGTAAAAGACAGGAGGTTAAACATCAAATCGCGGGTAAAACAATGGGGACAACTTACCATATTTCTTACTATGGCAACCTGAAGCCCAATCCCGTCAAAGAGGCAATTGATTCTTTGATGGTGGTGTTGAATGCGGAAGTTTCGACCTATATCCCGACCTCAACGATTTCGTTGTTTAATGCTAATCGGTCAGATACCGTAATAATATCTAAGCACCGACGTTTTTTTTGGGATAATTTTGCGCAAGCTAAAAAAATCTATCAAGCAACTAATGGCTTTTTCGATCCAACCGTAATGCCTTTGGTTAATTATTGGGGCTTTGGATATACGGGGCATCGGCCTGTCGCAGAAGTGGATTCTATGGTAGTAGATTCATTATTGCAGTTGGTTGGTTTTGATAAATTGTCGGTCAATCAGGATACTATTTTTCGGCTTGCGCCAAATGTGCAATTGGATTTTAGCGCTTTGGCAAAAGGATATGGTGTCGATATGGTGGCCAATTGGTTTGATGCGCATGAAATAGAAAGCTATTTTGTAGAAATTGGTGGAGAAAACAGGGCAAAAGGACGTAAGCCCGATGGCTCGCTCTGGTCTGTGGGAATTTCTATCCCCAAGGAAGATGCGCCACTAGATGCCTACCATACGATTATTGAATTGGATAATGAAGCGATGGCTACTTCGGGGAATTATCGGAATTTTCACGAAGTAA
>CAYTLX010000456.1:0-1708 GCA_964438645.1 uncultured Saprospiraceae bacterium
TTATAGCAGTACGTATAGTATCTGGTGGTGTCGCTTGCGCAAAAAAGGAAATGCTCGAAAAGAGAATTAAAAACAGTGTTTTTGTTAGTGTTTTCTTCATGGGTATGTGTTTGATGCGGTAAAAGCTTAAAAATTATGCCAAAATCAACGCTCTATCTTTAGTTTTGAACATAATTAAACAAAAGTAATACACTCCATTACAAAGATAATCTAATTTTTGGAAGATATGATATTCTGAAGGTGTGGACCTAAATAAAATAATCCAAGACAAATAAAAGCCCAAAAATGGCTGACGCTATCCCATTAGTGGTGAAGAAAGCCAAATTGACTCGGCTTAAATCGTTGGGTTTGACGATTAAGTGCTGGTAGATCAAGGAGGCGATAAAGACTATTCCGCCCAGCCAAGTAATCCAGTTGATTGGGGCTAACGAGTTGACAGTCAAGTAGATAGCAGTAATCATGACGCCAGCCGTTAGTACGTGGGTGAGCGTAGAAAGGACTAAGGCATTTTTGCTGCCCAAAAAAGTAGGGATAGATCGGAGTTTTTGGGATTTATCAAATTGTTCATCTTGCAAAGAATAAATAATGTCAAATCCTGCCACCCATGTAAAGACAACGATACTATATAAAATCGGGATTAAGTCGAATTGCCCCGTTACCGCAAGGTAGGCACCGATGGGCGACAAGGCAAGCCCAATGCCAAGGACATAGTGGCTCAAAGATGTAAATCTTTTGGTATAGCTGTAGCCTAGAATAACTAATAAGGCCACTGGTGAAAGCGCAAAGCATAAGGGATTAATGAGCCAAGACACCAAAACAAAAAGCCCCACATTGATGATAATAAAAATCAAAGCATTTTGGGGCTTGATAATTCCTGCAGCGATTTCTCTGGTGGAAGTCCTTGGGTTGGCTTTGTCGATTTTTCGGTCCGCATAGCGATTAAAAGCCATGGCGGCACTTCGTGCAAACACCATGGCTAATATCACATAGATTAATATATCAAATGGAATGTCTCCACCTGTCTGAATGACCCCTAAGAAAAAACCAACCAATGCAAAGGGGAGTGCAAAAATAGTATGGCTGAATTTGATGAGTGACAGGTAGTTTTGGAGCATCGTTTATCTTTTCTTGGGCTTCACTTCACCTGTAAGGAAAATCTTAGTTTTTACGGGCTCTGTATTAGCCGTAACGGTTACGTATTTGCTCGTCTTGCCAGGTCTTCCCTTAGAGTCAAATACGACATCAATTTTTCCTGTGGCGCCTGGTTCAACGGGGTCTTTGGAGAAGGTAGGCACGGTACAACCACAGCTAGCTTTAGCATCTTGGATGATTAATGGCTCGGTGCCAACATTAGTAAATGTATAAGTGTGCTTTGCTTTGGTTCCTTCATTAATTTTTCCGAAGTCATAAGTGTCTTCTGCAAATTGTATTTTGGTGGTAGGTCCCGAAACCACCACCTTATTATCATTTCCTTTATTTATTCTTTGATTTGATGTGGGAGCCGTTAGGTTTTCTTTGGCTGCTTGGCGGATGGCTTTCTCATCGCTCGAAACAGAGTTGCAGCTAGCTAAAAGGATGCTTACCAATAGCAATAGGGTGGGTTTCATTGACATGATTCTATTTTTTTTGATTAAACAATGGGCAAAGTTAGGTCGCTTTTTCTTCTTTTCAAATTTTTTTTGCCTAAATGTTAACGAAGTAGGGGGCA
>CAYTLX010000457.1:0-1686 GCA_964438645.1 uncultured Saprospiraceae bacterium
CGCTTTGGAAAAAAAGAGAAGGAAGTAGATTGATGCTGGTTGTGGGTAATTGTGCTGACTAGTAGTGGCATGTCGAGTCGAATGGTCGTTATTATCAACCTGTTGATTTGCTGTTGACGAATCTATCTTATTACAATCTCCTTCACATATTCTTCTCCTAACTGCTTGTTAATCAAGTCAATAAACTTAGGCTTCGACATGATGAACTCATTTTTGAGTGGGGCAGAAGTGATGCGTAGGTAAAGGGTATTTTTGCGCAAGCTGATGTCCGAAGTATATTTATCTATTAATTTTCCCATCATTTGGGGCCAAGCATCCCGTAGCTTAGCTTCATAGAGCTTAGGCTTCATTTTGTGTTCTTTGATCATGAGTTCAAAGAGCTCTTTTAGCGCATGGTTATTGTCTTTCATTAGCTTAGTACATAAAGTTCTTTGGTGTAAACACGACGTTTTTTGATGAGCTCATTTTCATACTTTCCGAGTAGCTGATGTATTTTATTATTGTCTTCTAGCTCGGGACTGCTTTCGCTAAATGTAATATTATTTTTGCGGAAGCCTTCAATGATACCATTAATGATAATGGCTGGAATCCCTTTGTTTTGCCAATCTGGATGGACACCAATCAAATGAAGTTTGGCCAGTTTACTATGCTTTTTAGCTTTGCGAATATGAAAGTATCCTGTCGGAAATAACTTACCATTGGCTTTTTGGAGCGCTCTAGCATAAGAAGGCATCGCTATACCAAAAGCGATGAGTTGGCCTTCTGAATCTGCCACAAATTTAGTAAAATCTGGATGGATAAATGGCAAAAAACGCTTTTTATAAAACGCTTTTTGCTCCGAAGTAAAAGGCACAAAGCCTTCATTATCGGAGTAGGTGGTCTCTACTAATGTAAAAAAGTCATCTAATACGGCCTGTATTTCTTTTTTGTCATTTATGGGAACATCTTGAAGGCCATATTTTGCATAAATACTTTCGGAAAGTTTAGCCACATGCTCGGGGGGCTCATTCGGAACGGTAATCTTATATTCATACCAATCCGTTAGTTTTCTAAAACCTAGCGATTCTAAGTGCTTGGGATAGAAATCATGATTGTAAAGGGTTGAAATCGTGCCTAGATGCTCAAAACCATGGTACAACATGCCCGCTTTATCAAAATTAGTAAAACCATAAGGGCCTTTTAGGGCGGTCATGTCTCTGGCTTTGGCCCAATCTTCTAAATATTTGAACAGTGCTTTGGAGACATCAATTTTATTGATAAACTCTAGCCATCCGAATCTGGCGTGTTTTACTCCGAGCTTTTCATTTTCGAGATGATTGATGATGGCTGCCGCGCGACCAACCACTTTGCCGTGGTAATAAGCTAAAATTAACTGTAATTCCGCATTTTTTAGTGAAGGATTACTCTTAGAAAGATACTGTTTTTCATCTTTTATAAGCGGGGGCACCCAATTGGCATTATCGGCATAATGGCTAAAAGGAAATTTTATAAAAGCATTGAGTTCAGATGAAGAATTGACTTCCCGTATTTGTATTTTCATATTCTGTATTACTTCGGACGACAAAATTATCTAAAAATATCCGATATAGGAAATAATTGGGCATAATTATCTTTTTGTGTAACTATTTAGGTACCCGCAAATTTTTGCCATAAAATGTCCTTTTTGCGCCTGTTTTTGCTATTTTT
>CAYTLX010000458.1:0-1678 GCA_964438645.1 uncultured Saprospiraceae bacterium
GCACCCATTCAAGCCCACCTAAATTTCAGTGTCCTATTTCGGTCTGCTTTTTCTGTTGGAGCCTCTTACCGAACGGGTGATGCTGTGAACTTCAATGCGGTCGTATTTATCAAAAAAGCCACTCGGATTGGGTTTGCGTATGACATCACCATCTCAGAGCTCCGAAAATACAATAGCGGTTCATTTGAGATTATGGTTGGTCAACAATTTGGGAAAGATATCACCAAAATTATTACAGGAAGAAATCTTTAGGGTATCACTTCACTCCAAAAATAACAAACATGAAAAATACACTTCAAATCATATCAATCATAGGGCTTTTTATCCTAGCAAGTTGTGGTACAACGAATCAACTTCAAAAAGGCAATGAAGCTTATGACATGCTAAAATACAAGTCTGCCATTAATCATTTTGAAAAGGGATTAAAAACGGAAGACGATTTTGATAGTAAGGTAAAGCTTGCCCATAGCTATCGCCTAACCAATCAATTTGAAAAAGCAGAATATTACTATGGCCAAGTCGCCAACTCACCGACTGGTGACCCCGAGCTAAAATACTACTATGCCAAAATGCTATTAGGGAATGGAAAACCTGATGAAGCTTCTATTTGGGCAAAAAAATATGCAAAGGCTCGACCTTCGGACTCTAAAGGGCAAGAACTATTGGATGCGATTCAAAACCACCAAAGCTTAAGCGCCCAAGATGAATCTATCGCCATTGCCAAAGTAGGATTCAACTCAAATGCATCGGATTTTTCGCCTACTTTTTATCAGAATAAATTAGTTTTTATCTCTGACAGAGCGGGAAAAACCAACCCTTGGACTGGTCGAGCATTTACTTCTATCTATCTGACTGACAACAACTTACAATCAGCAAGCCCTTTACCCATGAACGCGCATGGCAAATACAATGATGTAAGTGTATCCTTCACAGATAGCGACCAAACGATGTACTTTACTCGTAATTTTGCCAAACGTAAAAAAGGCAAGGATGACAAGTTAAGATTAGGTATTTTTTCTGCAAAAATCACGAATGGTGTTTGGAAACAGTCGGAAGATTTCCCCTTCAACTCATCCGAATACAGTAACCTACACCCCACGATAAGCAGAGATGGACAACAAATGATTTTTGCTTCAGATAGAGCTGGCGGAATTGGAAAAAAAGACCTTTACATTTCATATAAAAGTGGAGATTCTTGGTCAGAGCCAAAGGCACTAGGCGCACCAATTAATTCATCGGGTAACGAAGCATTTCCGTATTTGGCGCCAGATGGCACCCTATACTTTGCTTCGGATGGGCTAGCAGGGCTTGGAGGGCTCGACATATTCGTTAGTAAGCTAACGAATGGGCAATGGACTATCCCAAAAAACGTAGGTGCTCCCATTAATTCGGGCAAGGATGATTTTGGCTTAATCACCACAGACCAACTAGAAACAGGGTATTTTTCATCCAACAGAAACTCAGCAGACGGTACGGATAATATTTATTCTCTTCAACGTCTAGCTCAAGGGACTGTCCTTAACGGAATTGTTGTGGACGAATACACGGACATTCCTTTGCCAGATGTCGCCGTGACAATGATCAATGAAAAAACAGGCGTAAAGCAAACCACAACGTCCAGTCCCGATGGGAGATTTGTTTTTGATGTTGACCCCAACTCATCTTACCGTTTAAGTGG
>CAYTLX010000459.1:0-1652 GCA_964438645.1 uncultured Saprospiraceae bacterium
GTCGTACTTTCGTAAATATTTTACCTTTTGACCAAGTAGAAGAAAAGCTAGACACTAAGCCTAAAGCTAAGAAGAAAGCTACTCCCAAAATTGTAGAAGAAAAGCCTGTGGCGGAAGTTACGCCACCTGTTGTCGAAGAAACTCCTGCAAGTGATGAGCCTTTGTTCAAAATGCCTGAAGAAGAAACAATGGCTTTTGATGCTCCAGCTCCCGTAACAACTGAGCTTCCAAAGGGAATCAAACAAGATAACCTAACTGTAGTCGAAGGTATCGGACCAAAAATCGCTGAACACCTTACCAACGGTGGTATCGATACTTGGCAAAAACTAGCCGACGCTTCTGTCGAAAGATTAAAAGAAATCTTGACAGAAGCAGGACCTAGATACCAAATGCACAACCCTACTACTTGGCCACAACAAGCTCAGCTTTGTGTGGACGGCAAATGGGATGAATTAAATGAACTTCAAGATCGCCTTGATGGCGGTGTCGATAAAGGGTAAAATATCCTTTTACATATCCGAAAACACTCATTGACCTTGGTTGATGGGTGTTTTTTTTTGTTTGCAATATGGGATTGTATCCCAAAAGAACTAATTTTGAGCTGTGAGAGATAATCTTAAAATCCTACACCTATTTAATACCTATCTTCCTAATACAGAAAATTGGGCCTACCACTTAATATCCAATACGCCAAATATTGATATTTTTATCGCCGCTAAAAATTATATCGAAGGGAGTTTTCCCAATGACTCCTTTACCTTCTATCATCACCCTTACGGGAAAATGGAAAGCAAATATATCAGCCTAAACAAAAGAAATCCTATTCAACTTCTACAAAAAATCTATATCAGACTATTTAAGTATCCAAAATTTCTATTGAACGGCATTGAAGCGTTTGCACAAAAAAAAGAGATGGATATCGTCCATGTTCATTTTGCCAATATGGGTTGGTTTTATCGAACAATCGCCAGAAAACTGGGCAAGCCTTTAGTCATTTCCTTTTATGGCTGGGACTACGAACAGCTCCCGTATCTTTACCCCAAATACAAAAAACGATTCAAAATCCTTTTTGCGCAAGCAGATGCATTTATCTGTGAAGGGCCACACGGGGCTAAAATACTAGCATCTTATGGTTGCCCACAAGAAAAAATAAAAATCGTAAAACTTGGAGTCCAAACGGATAAAATTAAACTTTTCCAACGAGTAAAAAAAACCAATGAACTTAAACTAATTCAGTTAGCGACCTTTACCCAAAAGAAAGGGCATATTTATACCGTCCAAGCCTTCCATCATGCTTTGGTGCAGTGCCCCAATATGCACCTAACCCTAGTGGGCGGTGATGGTGGTACCTTGCATGAAATAAATGCTTTTATTCACACCCATCAACTGCAAGATAAAATCACCATCATTGATGCGATAGACTACTCCCTACTCTATTCCTTTTTAGCTGATTATCAAGTATTTATCCAACCGAGTTGCTATTCAGATGATCTAGATTGCGAAGGAGGCGCCCCTATTGCCTTGCTAGATGCACAAGCTACTGGAATGCCTGTGATTGCGACCCGCCATTGTGACATTCCGATGGAAGTATTACACCAGCAAACAGGCTTACTATCCCCCGAAAAGGATATCATCAGCCTTGCGGAAAATAT
>CAYTLX010000460.1:0-1641 GCA_964438645.1 uncultured Saprospiraceae bacterium
TTATATGCCCATCTTTTTCCGTTTAATCAAGTAAGATTGCAATATTTCCTTAAACCCTTTATTGACATCTGCTTCAACAAAATCAATTTTATACTGAAGGCATTTCAGTTTTAGATTTTCGGTGTAAGCCTTAACTTGTTGGGTATAATGCGCTTTGATTTGGTTGGGTTGCAGCTTGATGCGTTCGCCTGTTTCCATATCTTCAAATTCGTAAGGGCGATTTTCATATTCAAAATCAATTTCTTTATCTTTATTGACTACATGAAAAAGAATGACTTCGTGTTTGCTATATTTCAAGTGTTGCAAAGCAGAAAATAACTCATCCTGCTTAGAGACATCATCAAACATATCACTAAAAATGACCACTAAAGAGCGTTTGTGTATCGAATCCGCTACCTGATGGATGGCATCAGCGGCATTAGTTTGTTTTTTTGTCTCTACGTCTGCCAGCATTTTTTGTAGAAAGACAGTAAGTAATTTAAATTGTTGGGTGCTATTTTTTGCTTTGGTATGGGTTTCGATGCTTTCGCCAAAAATCGTAAGTCCAAAGGCATCTCGTTGTTTTTGGAGCATTCTCATCAAAGAAGTAGCGGCGAGCGCCGAAAATTCAAGTTTGCTCAACTGGGCGCCTTCATCCGTATCCGCTCTAAGATTCATGGACGAAGAATGGTCGATGACTATCTGGCAGCGAAGATTAGTTTCTTCTTCGTATTTTTTGCTAAAAAGCTTATTGGTACGCGCATAGACTTTCCAATCTATGGTTTTGGTGGATTCGCCTTGGTTGTAGAGTCGATGTTCGGCAAATTCGACAGAAAAGCCATGAAAAGGGCTTCGGTGAAGTCCAATAATAAAGCCTTCGACCACTTGTTTGGCCAAAAGTTCCAGATTCAAATCCCGTGCATGATGCTTTTCAAAAATATCCATAGGCAAAGAAACGAAAAAAATGGCAAGGTGTTGCTTACATTTGACCACCAACTTTTAAGAAAAAAAAAGCCAACTCCCAAAGGAAGCTGGCTAATATCTCAAGAAGGTGCTAACTAAGCTAAAGCAGCTTCTAATTTTTGCGCAAGCTGAGCTTTAGAAGCCACGCCTACGTGTTTGTCAAAAATTTCTCCATCTTTTAGGATGATTACGGTTGGAATACTACGGATTCCATATTTTTGAGCAATAGTCGGATTGTTGTCAACATCTAACTTGCCAATTTTTGCTTTTCCTGCATATTCTTGGCCTAATGCTTCAATATGTGGCGCAATAATGTGACAAGGGCCACACCATTCTGCCCAAAAATCAACTAAAGTTACCCCTTTAGCTTCTGTCTCAAAATTTGCATCTGTGAATTCGAATGCCATCTGTCTTTAATTTTACTGTGAATACTAGTTCCTTGTTTTCAAGGATTGCTCTATTAACACCATTTATCGCTATTTGGTTGCATCCTAATTGTCGTTTGCACGATATTAACAGTGAATTAGCCTTTATCGTGTGAATTGGTTACAACGACTTTTCGGAGTGGGCTCATAAGTTGTACGATTTAGGTACCCGCAAACTTTTGCCATAAAATGCCCTTTTTGCGTCTGTTTTTGCCATATTTTTATCACGTAGCCCAGCTACGCTTCAAAAAATATAGCTTCAACATACACAAAA
>CAYTLX010000461.1:0-1619 GCA_964438645.1 uncultured Saprospiraceae bacterium
GCTAATTTGAATAAAAAAGTAGCAGGCATTCTGAACAATATGATTAAAGAATCTAAAGAGCAAATCGAAAAACTTGATAAAAAGCTTAAATTCAACAAAGGTCAGAAAGCAGGACAACAGGGAAGTCGTCCTATCTTGACAGGCAAACTCGCAGACTTTATCGCTAAGGATATCGTCTATTTTCAAAAAAAGCAAGCGGGTAAAAAGAATGACGGAAAACCCAACTCTGACCAATTTCAAGCCATCCAAGTGGCATTGGCAAAATGGCCTTACACCAAGGATGATTTTCTTGCTCTTGCTATACGATTCAATTACTTTGATTCAAGCGTACATCCTTTTTTGACTCGTCAGATTTTTGACGCAAGGCAATTTACGCAAGTATATAAAAACTACCTTAAAGCTAGAGTAAGCTACCTTGAAAAGCAAAAAAGCCAAAAGGCTCCTTTAAATCAATTAGAATTTTTACGCATTTCAACCAATAATGATGTACAGGAAATAGCCACAAAAATGCTCAAAAACCATCCGCTACCTATGCCAAAAGGCTGGTTTTTATGGGAAAGTGTACGTTTTATCCAAGAGCAATTTCCAGAAATGGCAGATGACTTAGACCAAATATCCAATCTAAGTACGCCCAAATTGATTCAGTTTTGTTTTGAAAGAAAATTCAAAGACAAAAATCAAGCTTTTTATGACTTTGACCGCAATTATCCCATCTTTGATAATTGGAAAGACCGTAGAAACAATAAGTATCAAAAAAAGAAATCCGTATTCCTTAATTTATCCAAGAGAGAAGCCTTTTTCAAAGAAGTAAAGAACGAGCTAAAAACAACGACAAAAGAAAAAATAAAAAAAGGTCAGACGGAAAAGCCCATTCAAGATTGGCGTAAGCAATTAAAATCCTACGTACACAATGAATCTAGTCTAAAACTACAGGCAAGCCAAGATATATTGCTGTATCTGATGGGTTTAGAGTTGTTTAAGCAATCAATAGAGGGAGTTGTTCCTTCTAATTTCCCAAAGCTTCAAAATTTCTTGCCAGAGAAAAGAGCAAAAGGTGAAGTCAGTAGCCGCACATCTCAACCTTTGGAACATACTATTGATGAGTATTCTATGGTAGTTGAAGAAGGCGGCTATACCTTAACCATCACAGAAAAGAATGTAAAAATGAAAGATTTTGGCAAGTTCAAAAAATGGGCGTATGATAGGCGTATCAGTGGGTTAATTCCTTTTCTATGTGATAATAATCAAAAAGAAGCTACGATTTCTCTTAGGAATTTGGAAAGTGAATTTCACACTTATGAGCAAAATAGATTGGATGTCCTTAAAGCTATCTATGAATTTGAAGAAACTATGGCAACATCTGTACATCACAAACAGTGCTTAGATTTACTATTTATACAGCAAAAAGCAAATTCAAAATCTGCTGTGCAACATAACCCATATTTAGACTTGTTAAATGACTATGGAGTTTCAAAACCCGAAAGGGATGAAATGAAAGCGTTGCGTAATGCCTTTTCGCACAATCAATATCCAAAGAAAACAGATATTCCAAGTCTTTCTATTGTCAAAAACAAGTCAATTATTGAACAAATTGCTATCTTTGCCATAGAAAAATATAA
>CAYTLX010000462.1:0-1600 GCA_964438645.1 uncultured Saprospiraceae bacterium
AAAAGATGTATTTTGTCCGACATTAGTGATGGTCGTCACTTTTGTTTTATGGTTATTCGTTTACCTTTGCGCAACCTTTTGCCGCAAGGCGATGTTAAAATAACCGAATAAATCAAAAAAATATGGAAAAAGTAAAATGCCTAATTATTGGTGCTGGCCCCGCAGGCTACACCGCCGCAATATATGCCGCTAGAGCAGGTCTGAATCCCGTAATGTACACAGGTCGAGAGCCTGGTGGTCAGTTGATGATTACGACTGAAGTGGATAATTTTCCAGGCTATCCTGATGGGATTCGGGGGCCAGAGATGATGGAGCAGTTCAAAGCGCAAGCCGCTAGATTTGATACAGATATTCGATATGAAGAGATTACCAAAGTGGATTTGTCCGGTGATGTGAAAATCGCTTGGGCAGAAGATGGCAAGGAGATTCATGCCCATACGATTATTATTGCGACAGGCGCTTCCGCAAAATGGCTTGGTTTGGAGTCGGAGAAGCGTTTGATGAATATGGGCGTTTCGGCTTGTGCCGTTTGTGATGGCTTTTTCTTCAAAGGGCTAGAAGTGGCGGTTGTAGGTGGCGGAGATACCGCAGCAGAAGAAGCTTCGTATCTAGCAAAGATTTGTCCCAAAGTCCACTTAATCGTGCGTAGAGATGAGCTTCGTGCGTCCAAAATCATGCAGAAGCGCATCATGGGCACCGAAAATATCGAAATTCACTGGAATACGAATACAGAAGAAATACTCGGAGATCAAGAAGTCGAAGGCGTGAGAGTCATCAATAATAAGACAGGTGAAAAGAGCGTCCTACCCGTTAAAGGTTTCTTTGTCGCCATTGGACACAAGCCCAATACTAGCTTCCTAGATGGTGCGCTAAAAATGGATGATACTGGATATTTGATTGTCAAGCCTGGCACTTCAAAAACAGAAATCGAAGGCGTTTTTGCCTGTGGAGATGTACAAGATAAAGTATATCGTCAAGCCGTGACAGCGGCAGGTTCTGGCTGTATGGCTGCCTTAGACGCAGAGCGTTACTTGGTGGCGAAGGGCATCGGATAGTCGTCTCTTACGAGAAAAATAAAACGCCAAAAGTTAACTCTTTTGGCGTTTTTTTTTTGAATGTGCGGTTATTTGGTTCGTCTCAGGCTGTTGTTCTCAAATGGCCATTTGCGCTTGTTTTTGGATATTTTCTCATTGGTGGCTGGTTGAGCAGCTACGCTAAATTTTAATTTTTAGGTATGTAGGTTGTTTTTAGGGGCTAAATGCCCCGACTATACGAAGATAAAGCTTTAAGTAAGAATGAAATATAAGGATTTTATAGATATTTTTTTGTCTAATAAATAAGTGACTACATAATTTATTACTATCTTGCCAATTGATTACAGGCGCAGTTGAAAACGAACAAGGTCAAACAGGCGCAAAAAGCACATTTTATAACAAAAATGTGCCCTATCTAAATAGTTTCAAAACATCAATAGCCAAGATAGGAAAGACTTATGGATGTTGTTTTGGATATAAAAGACTTGGTAAAATAAAAAAGGAAAAATAATGGCCAAAAAGAAAGAAATAAAAGACGAACCTTTAGAAAAACAGCTTTGGAAATC
>CAYTLX010000463.1:0-1589 GCA_964438645.1 uncultured Saprospiraceae bacterium
TTTTCTTTTTTTGTCATACTAGCATCAGCTTTGGTCAATTCACAACCCTACATAGCTATGATACCATCATTAGTTATTTCAACTTCAAAGAGATTGGACATTTTGGCGACAATACTTTATTGAAAACATATTCAAACCAGCTACTTCAAACAGATGGCACCATTGATGGCACCAAAATATATGATTTAGATCCTTATATGGCTCGCACCTTTCAAATATCCCCAGACACTTGTGCCATAGTATCAAAAACAGCGTCTGGCTCGCTCATCCAAATCTTTTCATCCAACCAAGCTCAACCCAAAATAATCAATGTAAACGGTTTCTTTTTTAAACAAGCCAAGAATAATAACCATTTATTGGTTTTGAAGGAAGACAAAAAAATAGCTTTTGTTAACTTAATCTCTGATGAAGTCACCATTAAAACATATCCTGAAATTACGAGCTACGTCAAATGGATTGTCAACGCCAAAAATATCATTCTCTCACCACTAGATACTAATATATACAAAATATCACTCGATGACTTTAGTATATCTGTAGCGATCACCACAGATAACTCCTACAAGCTACTTCTCGCATTCAACGACAGTCTATTTTTATACATTGTAAATGATATTTGGACTTCTTCCATCTATTCCTACAACACAGAAACCAATACCAAACAAGCTATCGGTACATTTCCGACGATAGAAGAAATCACTAATCCTGGAATAATAAAAGGAGATGAACTTTATTTTTCTTTTAAATCTTTAAATTTCAACCAACATGTAATAAAATCAGATGGTACAGAAACAGGAACCACTATTCTAAAAGAATCAAGCATTTCACCTTTTAGTTACCAAACAGATTTAATTTTTCTTCAGGACAAGCTCTTTTTTATCTCCAATGACACACTTTGGTCATCTGACGGTACATCTGCAGGTACACAAAAAGCCTTTGATGGAAAAATCATCACCCCCTATTTTGCATCAACAGCTAAAAATGGAAAAATCTTTTTTATTGGCCAAGACTGGGCTCAAACTGTTTTTCCTTATTATCATGACGGGTCTAATGCGATAAAAATTTATTCAGAAGACCTAGACAAAGCTAATTATATGCCATTCGCTCAATATTCTTTTTTATATTTACTTGGTAAAGACCATCTATATCTACCATTAACCGATATAAATTTTGGCGAAGAACTCCATCGTATTGATTATGAGACACATAAAGTAAAAATGGTATATGATTTTACATCTGGGGCAGCCGGTTCTAAATTATTACCAATAGCGGAAGCCAATGACCACCTAATCTGTTTCGCCTACAAAGGTAATAAAACTATTTTCTATAGCCTTGATAAAAACCTGACCTTCAACGAGCCAGTGCCGCTCAAAAACTATGATTGGCAAGAAAATTTGCGTACGCACACTTTTTACAATAAAGCAAATGGTGTCGTCGATTCAAAAGGTAATTATTATGCCCCCGTCAACACTGTTGACCCCAAAAAACCTATAACCCTAGAGTACAATCGCCAGACATTGGATACTTTTGCCTTCAACAAAATCATCAAATTTTCTCCGAAAGGTGAATACATCTCTTCCATCCAAATG
>CAYTLX010000464.1:0-1587 GCA_964438645.1 uncultured Saprospiraceae bacterium
TTCTACCCCTTTTTTAGTTTTTAAATTGACCAATGGGCGCAGGTGTAATTCTCCTGCTCCTGCGTGTGCATAATAGACTGCTTTTTGACCAAAATTAGCCATGATTTTCGAAAAATCTTGGATATAATCTGCCAATTGATTGATATTTACGGCGGTATCTTCGATGCAAGGAGCGGCTTGTTCATCTCCAGGGATATTAGCCAATAATCCCAATCCTGCTTTTCGTAAATCCCAAGCTTTAGTAGTGTCTTTTCCTAATAAAACGGAATGGTCATATCCAATTTCTTCTTTTTGACATGCATTTAGAAATGCTTGTATGGTATTTTGAAGTGCTTTTTCATTTTCAGCTCTCAATTCTATCAATAAAACGGCTTCAGGGTCGCCTTTTAGAAAAAATCGGTAAGCTTCAAATTTACGATGTCCCTTTGTACAATCCAAAATAGCTTTGTCCATCAATTCGCAAGCATAATTGTTGTATTGCATGACAAAAGGTACGGCTTGTAAACTTTCATGAATGCTTTCAAAATGTAGGGCAATCACCGCTACTTCTTTGGGTGGAAGATGATCTAATTCTATCGTTATTTCTGTAAAAAAAGCCAATGTTCCTTCTGAACCGCAGAGTAATTTGGCAAAATTGAAGGGTTGGTCTCCATTTCCAAACAACTCCGTTTTCAAAAGTACATCTATGGCATATCCCGTATTCCTACGATGGATATTTTCGTCAGGAAATTCAGAAAGGATATTTTTTTGATTATTTTCATTGGATAATTCATCAATGATTTGTCGATAAATTTGCCCTTCTAGGTCGTCTTGTTTTGCAATTTGATGTACTTCTTCAATGTTTTTTTTATTAAATATGACTTCTGACCCATCACTCAAAATGGCTTGGATTTCTATGATTTTATCACGAGTTGTACCGTATTTGATGGAGGTTGTTCCCGATGAATTGTTTCCTACCATTCCGCCTATCATACAACGATTGGCGGTAGAAGTGTTGGGTCCAAAAAATAGATGGTAGTCTTTTAGATAGTTATTGAGTTCATCACGAATCACGCCTGGTTGTACTTTTGCGTATCGTTTTTCTGGATTTACATCCAGTATTTTGGTCATGTATTTGGATACATCTACGACAAGTCCGTTGCCTACGCATTGACCTGCAAGGGAAGTTCCCGCTGTTCTTGGGATAAGTGGAATGCTATTTTTATTGGCGTATTTTACGATTTGGATGATGTCTTCTTTTGACTTTGGGAAGACTGCTCCGATGGGTTTTTCTTGATATACGGATGCATCGGTGGAGTAGATGAGTTGGGTGAGTGGGTCTTGGTGTAGGTCTCCTTGTATGTCTATGTCTATGTCTATGGATTTCCACCCATAGTTAGTGACGGGTGAACCCACCGTCATCTGTTGGCAGGCAGGCTCCTTTGGGTTCTTTGTATTGTCTTTTTTTAAGTTTTTGTTCATGTTTTGAAAACTTCTGGCTCAATATATACTATGCTATAATAATTAACTAAACTTCCTAACTTCCTAACTTTCTAACTTCCTAACTTATTCACTTCCTAACTTCCTAACTTCCTAACTTTCTAACTT
>CAYTLX010000465.1:0-1576 GCA_964438645.1 uncultured Saprospiraceae bacterium
CAAACGCATTTTTGCGATTACAGATGCCCAAAAAGGGGCTTTGCGCAAGCTGGCAGTGCAGGAAGGATATGAGACTTTTGTCGTGCCTGATGATGTGGGGGGACGATTTTCGGTGTTGACTGCGGTAGGATTATTGCCGCTTGCAGCGGTGGGTATCGACATTAAAGCGTTGATGAAAGGTGCCGCCAATGCGATGGAAGATATGAAATCTCCTTTCGGAAAAAATATCGCTATGCAGTATGCGGCTATGCGAAATGTGCTGTATAATAAGGGCAAGACTACGGAAATAATGGTCAGTTTTGAGCCAAGATTTACCTACTTGATGGAATGGTGGAAGCAGCTATATGGCGAATCAGAAGGTAAAGAAGGTAAGGGGATTTTTCCTGCTTCGGCTATTTTTACGGCAGATTTGCACTCCTTGGGGCAATATATCCAAGAAGGACGCAGAAATATTTTTGAAACGGCACTCGTGCTTGAAAAAGTAAAAAGTAACTTAAAAGTACCCAAAGCAGATAAGGATTTAGATGGTTTGGGTTATTTGGAAGGCAAGAGCCTACACTTCATCAATGGCAAGGCGATAGAAGGGGTGCGTACGGCACATGTTGCGGGTGCCGTCCCCAATATTCGATTGGTTATCCCCAAAGCAGATGCTTTTAACTTGGGTTATTTGTTCTATTTCTTTGAGAAGGCTTGCGCAATTAGTGGGTATTTATTGGGTGTCAATCCTTTTGATCAGCCTGGTGTCGAAGCTTATAAGCGCAGCATGTTTGAGCAGCTAGAAAAGCCTGGCTATTAATGAGCAGGCTCAGTATTGTCATCACAGCGCTGTTTTTTGGTTTGCTCTTCTTGAATTTATATTTTAGGATTAGTTTGCTAGGAAAGTTTAAAAAATTAGTGGAATCTGGTGTCAATTTAAAGTTTGCCCACGTTTTAAATAAAGAAAGACTATCAAAAGAGATTTATCCTAGATATCCCAAACAAAGAGAAAGTATCGACCAATTTGTCAAACAAGCTCGACTTTCTTTAAAACTGGCGGTGATTATTGTTTTAGCGATGATAGTCATAGGGATGGTCATCGTGACAAAAACAGGGTAAATCTTGGTGAGAAACATAAAAGAATGAAAATAGGAATCGCAGGCGTAGGACATTTAGGGAAGATACATCTAAAATTAGCTTTGGCTAGTGACTACTATGATGTCGTTGGTTTTTTTGACGCAAGTCCCGAAAATGCCGCCCAAGTGGAAAAGGATTTTGGCGTAAGCCGATTCGATAGTTTTGAAGCGCTGGTCGATGCGGTCGATGTAGTAGATATTGTAACTCCTACCCCATTTCATGCGGAATTGGCCGCCATTGCCATCCAAAAAGATAAGCATGTTTTTATCGAAAAGCCCGTAACTCAGACCGTTGCGGAAGCGAAGATGCTGATGGATTTGTTGGAAGATCATCCCGTCAAAATGCAAGTGGGTCATGTGGAGCGGTTTAATCCAGCCTACCTTGCGGTAAAAGAGCACCAAGTCAGCCCCTTGTTTATTGAAGCCCATCGACTGGCGATGTTTAATCCACGTGGGACGGATGT
>CAYTLX010000466.1:0-1575 GCA_964438645.1 uncultured Saprospiraceae bacterium
AAGTACTTCGGTATTCGTCATCATAGACCCAGTCCATGTTGTCAAATTCGACCCAATCACAGCCCCAAGAAGCGATACTATCTATTCTTGCTTTCATGATGGGTAAAATGCCCGTTGTGGTTTGGTTGACGAAATATTCTCCTTCCCATTCGCCCCATTGAAGCGTTACTAGAAAAGGTTTTAGCTGCTCAAAGTCGGCACGCCAATTTTCTCCTGTACCTGCGCTAATGTAGGCGCCTACTTGGTTCCCTTTGGATTTTATCTCTGCAACTCTTGCATGAACATTGTCTTCAAAAGGATCGACTAGGACATAAGCCCCTTTTGCTTCTGCAATAATGTCTGAAATCTTGTCAGCATCATAATTTTCATTGTAGGCTTGGTTGTAAATAGGTAAGGCCTTGTCACTACCCGTAGGTTTTTCTTTGGTAACGGAGTCCCCCTTGCAGGATACTAGGCTCAAGGAGAGAAAAAGGAGGGCAAAACCAATAAGTTTAGACATTTTTTAGCTTTTTAGTCTTCTAAAAACTTGAATTGGGAGATTTTATTATAATCCGTTAGGTCATATTGGGACGGAACGATGGAGATGTAACTATTTTCTAAAGCATAATTGTCCGTGTCTTCTTTGGTATCATCGTGATTGAAACTACCTGTAAGCCAATAGTATTTTAACCCTTTAGGGTCGGTTGCTTCAATATACTCTTCAATCCATCTAGCATCTGCTTGCCTGCAAATTTTAAATCCTTTGATTCGGTCATAGGGTAGGGCAGGAATGTTTATGTTTAGTAGGAAATTTTCGGTGATTTTCTTTTTATGAAGCAACAGCGTCAATAGCTCCGCAATGTATCTTTCTGCCGTGCTGAAATCCGCATCAAAGGAATAGTCCAGGAGAGAGAATCCAATGGATGGAATTCCTTCTAAGTGGGCTTCCATTGCGGCAGACATTGTTCCGGAATAAATGATGTTAATCGAGGAGTTAGAACCGTGATTAATGCCTGATAAACATAAATCAATCTTTCGGTCTTTTAACAGAACCGTCTTGCCTAATTTTACACAATCAACGGGTGTGCCAGAGCATTCGTAAGATTCTACGCCGTTAAATACTTCTACTTTGCGAAGGCGTATCGGATCTGAGATGGTAATGCCATGCCCTTTGCCCGATTGGGGCTTGTCGGGTGCGATAACAAATACTTCACCAAATAATTGGGCTACATTGACCAAGGCTTTTATACCTGGAGCTGTAATTCCATCGTCATTGGTGACGAGAATAAGTGGTTTTGCCATGTTTTAATTTTTCCGCAAGGTAAAAGAAATGAAGCAACCTGAGTTAAATCTTAGGTTAAGTTTCTATGAAAATTCTCACTTATACACTGCACATTGGCCTACAAGGTTAAAAGCAGCATCAATTATCCCGATTGACTCTAATTTCTCTACCTTCTACTTCAAGGTTTTTGAAGGCATGGGAGATCCGTTTGGATTCGTCGGAATTAACATCAAAGTAGGCATGTTTTTGCCGCAAGGTAATATTAGAAATGGCTTTTTTATCAATTTTTGCATGGTCAGAAATAAAACTCACCA
>CAYTLX010000467.1:0-1569 GCA_964438645.1 uncultured Saprospiraceae bacterium
AAAAATAAAAAGTGAGATGAATTTTACAAAACGAATGCGAAAGCGAGTAACATCTAGTCATTATCTGACCTTTATTATGTCACAAATTTAAGCATTTATAGCATAAGAAGGAATAAGAACGTTAAAATTACAAGAAAGTGGGTAGAAAACACTTATAAAATTACTTGATTTAGCTCTTTCGTCAAGTCCTTAACTGCTTTATCTATATTGGTTTTTGTTTTTAGGAGCTTCATCATCTCGTCACTTAGGTCATTTTTGGGTAGATGAGCTAGTTTTTTGCCAAGGTCTCTTTGAATTTTCTTGAGCCACGCCAATTTTAGATTTTTGACTTCTCTGATGGTATCCTTTCGGAAATTCTCTTCGGGGACAGGCTGCGAGCGTAGGGGCATGTCCTTTTTTTCGAGCCAATTGGGGCTCATTTCATACTTAGAAATCACCAATTCTTGGGCTATTTCCCGAAAGGCATCTGTCTCATGGGTAGAAAACGCTTTATAATTGACTGGCTTAGATTGCCCTACCAACTCCTTACAAAACAACACCATCGCCTTATAATCCTCCTGCTCAAAGCCGTCAAACGTCTCCCCTATTTCGGCAACGACATATTCGGCAACGGTCATCTCTTCGGTCAAAAACTTCTTGTCTCCATGCTGCACCAGTATCCGAATAATCTCTTTTTCTTTAAAATAAGACGGTTTATCTTGTGTTTTTGGGGTCGGTGCAAACTCATCAGGTGCGGGCCCACCTTCATAGCCTTCTGGGGGCATTTCTTCGCCTTCCAAAAAAGGCGGTGGCTCAGGCGGAAAAGACGAATCGGTCGGTTTTGTATTTCTGGGATTCAGCCTAGCTTTTTCCCGTTGCTGACGGTTATATTCTTTTTGGCGGTTAAAAACTTGTGCTTTGACCACTTTATTGGTTTCGCCGATTAAAATCGCTTCATCAATCTGCAATTTTTGTGCACACTCCTTGATGTACAAATTACGTTTTAATGGATCAGGAATCTTACCAATGGAGCTGATAATATCCTTAATCATGGCGGTCTTCTTCACGGGATCATCGGCGTCTTTTTCCAGTAATTTCAGCTTAAAAAAGATGAAATCATCTGCATTTTCTTCCATAAAAGACCTAAAAACCGTTGCGCCCACCTTTTTAACAAAGGAATCTGGGTCTTCGCCTTCTGGCAACATCACTATCTTGACATTCAAGTCTTGCTCCAAAGCCAAATCCAGCCCCCGCAAAGCCGCATTCACCCCTGCCGAATCGCCATCATAGATAATCTTTAGATTGGGCGTATTCCGTTTGATGAGCTGCAATTGCTCGACAGTCAGCGAAGTACCCGAAGAAGCGACCACATTTTCGATGCCGTTTTGGTGCAAAGAGATGACATCGGTATAACCTTCTACTAACAGACATTCTTCTTGTTTGCGGATGGCTTTTTTGGCTTCATAAATGCCATAGACGATTTTACTTTTGATGTAAATCTCTGTCTCTGGCGAGTTGACATATTTGGGGGATTTTTTGTGATTGCCCATGATCCTTCCGGCAAAAGCAATAACTTTTCCAGATACACTT
>CAYTLX010000468.1:0-1564 GCA_964438645.1 uncultured Saprospiraceae bacterium
CATACTCGGGGAGCTTATTGTTGGTGAAGTTGCTGTAAGGGATGGCGGCGAATAACGCATACAAAGCATCTTTAAATCCATCCAAATCACCAGATTCCAGCATATCAAATATGCTTTCCTGATACCTTAATTTATCGGATATTTGGCTAGTAAGATAGGTGATAAATAAACTATTCAGAGATGTTTGTATTTCCTTGTTTGGTGGAACCAACTTGTATTTTACTCCAAAATTAGTGGGTATTTTCTCTTTTATCGTCAGATATCCTGTTTGCCAGAGCAAAGCGATTAATTCGATATGATCAACATCAAAAGTGTCCAATATCTCTTCAGAAGCGGTATAATTTTCCAAATTAGGGATGAAGTAATTGCCCTGACGTAGCATGTCTATCAAAAAGGTTGGGTTGCCAGTTGACCACCAATAATTTCTATAATCAAAGTTTTTGCTAATAAACAAAAGGATATCAAATGGATTATACACTTTCTCGCCAAGATAATTGTAACCATTGTACCACAATTTAATCTTATCCATGTTTGCTCCCTGAAGATGCTCTTTAAAGACGGTTAATAAATCATGATGGGTATAACCACAAATTGTAGCATAATTTTCATCAAGCGTAATGTCTTCCAAGTTATTCAATCCACTAAATAGGTTCATCTTAGAAAACTTACTCACTCCCGTAATAAACACAAATCGAATATAGGCATCCGCATCTTTGATAACGGCATAGAAATTTTTCATTTCATCCCGCATCTTTCGGGCGACATCGCTGTCGGTGATATTATCTAGGATGGGTTTGTCGTACTCGTCGATTAAGATGACTACTTTTTTGTTGTATTTTTCGTAGGCAGAGAGTATTAAATGCTTAAAACATTTAACGGCATTATCCGATTTGCAATTGATTTTCAAGTCTCTTTGGGCATCTTCTAGAATCCATCTTAATCTATCATTAAGCCCATCAACATTATTAATCACACCTGCCCCAAGGCTCACTCTCAATACAGGATACTTGTCATTCCAATCCCATTTATCATAGATATATAATCCTTTAAAAAGCGCTTTATTATTGCCTTCAAAAATTTCTTTAAGGGTATCAAGAAATAGGCTTTTGCCAAAACGGCGGGGACGGGAAAGGAAGTAATATCTCCCTTTAGTGATGATTTTAAATGCGATATCCGTTTTGTCAACATAGACAAAATCTTCCAGAATAATATCTCGAAAAGTCTGTATTCCAATGGGCAGTTTCTTCATCATTTGTACTTTAGGCTACAAAGATACGAAAAATAAGCGATGTAAGTTTTTTGATTTTACGGCCCTACAGACCTGTTTTTTACCAAGAGTTTAGGGTTTTGTTTAGAGGAATGTCCAAGATAAACACCTGTTTTTATTGAACGAACCTAACCCAATTACGTTAACAGGATTCAATTAATCTAAACCTATGTCTTTACAACAATCCCCTTCTTCTCTTGCTCTTTCAGCGCAAGCACAAAAAAGAATCTTAGTTCTTGATGGAGCCATGGGTACGATGATTCAGCGGTATAAGCTTCAGGAAAAAGATTTTCGGGG
>CAYTLX010000469.1:0-1562 GCA_964438645.1 uncultured Saprospiraceae bacterium
GCATTAATCTTTCGACATGATACTCTTTAACATAGCCATATCCGCCATGAATCTGGACTGCTTCAATCGTCACATCCATTGCCACAGACGATGCCTTTAGCTTCGCCATTGCGGACGCCATGCCATATTCTCTCCCTTCATCTTTTAGGGATGCGGCGCGATACACCAACATTCTGGCCGCTTCAATTTCGGTAGCCATATCCGCTAATTTAAAGGCAATCGCTTGGTGCTGCGCAATCGGCTTACCAAAAGCTATCCGCTCATTTGCGTAAGCAGCCGCCAACTCATAAGCGCCAGAAGCAATACCCAAAGCTTGGGCAGCAATGCCGATACGTCCGCCTGACAAAACCTTCATCGCAAACTTAAATCCAAATCCATCTTCACCGATTCGATTCGCTTTGGGCACCTTAACGTCTTGATACATAATGGTATGCGTATCCGAAGCCCGAATACCTAGCTTATCTTCTTTAGGGCCTATCACCACCCCATCCCAACTTGTCTCTACCAAAAAGGCATTGATTCCACGGCTACCTTTAGAAGCATCCGTTTGGGCGATAACAATATGTAGCTTTGAAGAACCGCCATTGGTTATCCAGTTTTTCACTCCATTTAATAAGTAGTAATCTCCTTTGTCTTCGGCGGTGGTACGTTGACTGGTCGCATCACTACCTGCTTCAGGCTCCGACAAGCAAAAAGCCCCTATCCACTCCCCAGTAGCTAATTTGGTCAGATATTTTTGTTTTTGCTCTTCATTTCCGTAAGTCTCGATGCCCCAGCAAACCAGCGAATTATTAACGGACATCGCCACTGAACACGAAGCATCTATTTTGGAGATTTCTTCCATCGCCAAGACATAACTAAGTGAATCCATGCCACCACCGCCATATTTGGGGTCAACCATCATGCCCATGAAGCCCATTTCGCCCATTTGTTTGATTTGGGGAGTTGGGTGAGTTTTATGGGTATCTCGCTCAATTACTCCTGGTTTTAGCTCCAATTGAGTAAAATCACGTGCTGCATCTCTAACCGCTTTTTGTTCTTCTGTAAGATAAAAATCCATGTGTTTTTGTTTTTGTTTTTGTTTAGGTCAGGCTAATTTACGGACTTTGTCGAAATTTTGATGCTTTTTTCCAAATAATTTGGTCTTTATCGTTCTAGCAGTCCTGTTTGGGGGTTGATTGCTATAAATTTGCTGTAATAAACCTAGAAGCCAAGAATTTCCCTTCATATTTTTCGGTATGCTCTTTTTGGAGCCTTGCGGCAAAATGAGCTTGATAGTCCGAAAATCTAGCCGAAGACGTATTATATTGAATCTGAAAACCTTGATATCCTTCTTTGACAGGATCTACCAAGGCACTTATCTGACTTCCGTCAAAACAACGGGTACGCATGACATCAGGAATATGCACTCGAATCATCCAATCTTGCCATTCTTGGGCGATAGCTTCTTCAATATAGATGTGTACAGTGTAGATAATTGTTTTGTGTTCCATCATTATAAAGCATCTCCCCTAAGCTCCCTAAATTTCTTTCGGGCATCCACCGCAAAAGTACTGCCCGAA
>CAYTLX010000470.1:0-1545 GCA_964438645.1 uncultured Saprospiraceae bacterium
ACCCCCATTTTTTATATTACGCTAGCTACCGCATTTGCTGCATCTTGCAATGAAATAGCTGAGATAACATTTAAACCAGAATTATCAATGATTTCTTTGGCGATATCCGCATTAGTACCTTGTAATCTTACGATAATCGGCACTTTGATATCTCCAATATTTTTGTAAGCATCGACCACACCGTTGGCGACACGATCACAACGAACAATCCCCCCAAAGATATTGACCAAAATGGCTTTAACCTTAGGGTCTTTTAGGATGATTCTGAAAGCATTTTCTACGCGAGTCGCATCTGCGGTGCCCCCTACATCCAAGAAATTGGCAGGTTCTCCACCCGATAGCTTAATCATATCCATCGTCGCCATGGCTAGTCCAGCCCCGTTGACCATGCAGCCGATATTGCCATCTAGATTGACATAGTTCAAGTCAAATTTTTTGGCTTCCAATTCGGTCGGATCTTCTTCATTAGGATCATGATAAGCGGCTAAATCAGGGTGACGATATAAGGCACTATTATCTAAGCTGACTTTGCAGTCAATAGCCATAATTTCATCATTAGCAGATTTGAAGCAAGGGTTGATTTCAAATAAACTAGCGTCACTACCCAAAAAAGCAGCATACAGGGATTTAACAAAAGCGACCATTTCTTTCATTGCTTTACCCGAAAGCCCCATGTTAAAGGCGATTTTGGATGCTTGAAAAGGTCGAAGTCCTAGCCCAGGGTGGATATATTCTTTAAAAACAAGCTCTGGCGTTTCTTCTGCGACTTGCTCGATATTCATTCCTCCTTTCGGAGAATAAATAATGACATTTTGAGATTTTTCCCGATCCATCAGGACACTTACGTAAAATTCTTGTGGTTCAGAAGGGCCATCTACAAATACATTCTCTTCGATAAGTACTTTGCGAACTAGTTTACCTTCTTTTGAAGTTTGGGGTGTAATGAGCATCATCCCCAAAATTTCACTGGCATAAGTTTTTACATCGTCTAAAGTTTTAGCGATTTTTACCCCTCCACCTTTACCACGCCCACCAGCATGAATTTGTGCTTTAACCGCACATCCTTGAGAGCCTTGGTCAAAAAGTTCTTTGGCAGCCGTTACGGCTTCTTCAGGTGTGTTAGCCACGATGCTTTTTGGGGTTTTTACGCCATATCCAGCTAATAATTGCTTCCCTTGATATTCGTGAAGATTCATGTTTATTTTTTTCGGGTTAGGTGAAAGATATGGGCGAAATTAACTATTCTTCTGCTAGCTTTCAAAATCGTCCAATGCGGCGGTAAAGGTAAATTATTTTAGACTAAAATGGCTATTTATTTTAAAGTATTGAGTGAAAAGGGTGAAATGGTTGGTTTTTTTTGGTCTTTAGTGCGCTCCCTACGGTCGTATTTGGTCTTTGGTGCGCTCCCTACGGTCGCTGTTGGTCTTTGGGACGGGCTACGCCCTTTGGTGCTGCCGCAGCGACTTGTTCTGGTCTTTGGGACGCTCCTTCGTCGCTTGGTTTTTGGGACGGGCTTGTTTAAGCCAAAATCTCTTGTAAAGCTAG
>CAYTLX010000471.1:0-1542 GCA_964438645.1 uncultured Saprospiraceae bacterium
CTATTTGCTGCGCAAATTTTCAGGACGGATATTGTGGAATTATTGGTTCTTGGGCTGGCGAAGGGCAGGGACACGGATGGTACGGATGTAGCGGATAAGGACGGATTTTCTATTTGCTGCGCAAATTTTCAGGACGGATATTGTGGAATTATTGGTTCTTGGGCTGGCGAAGGGCAGTTACCTAAAGGTTTGAAGAGTTTGAATCCGTGGGCGGCAGCAGAGCAACGGGCGGTAGCAAACATACAAGTATTCGTAAGTACTTTTTTTCGTAAGTACTTTTGTATTCGTAAAAATGCTATCTTTGCGCAATGGAGAAGAAAAGGAAAAAGAATAATATTGGTTTTTTAGTGGCCATCATGATATTGGTCGGTTTTCCGATGCTCGCCATGTATTATATGAACAAAGGTGTCAATTACCGCAAAGATCTTTTTAATCAATTTGATGACTACGGCTTAGCCAAAACACTATCTGGGGATAGTATTAACTCTGGCGAGAATGTCCTATTGGTCTTTTTTGTCGAAGGTGCTGCTGACGCCCAAAAAGCATTTGTTAGTATGCATAGCCAATTTGATAATCGTAAGGATGTTCTTTTTATGGTCGAAGGGCTTTCTCGTATTCAGGATACTACTCAGGTTTTTGAAATGATGCCTTCCGGAAAAGCTATTTTTTCAAAAGCTTTAAAGATATCCCCTGATGAATTGGCAGGAGCTGGTTTACTCATAGATAGAAAAGGGCATTTGCGTAAGCGATATGACTTGTCTAGTAGAAAGGATGTTGAGCTATTTGTACGACAAGTCGCCTTGCTGTTACCCCCGAAGAAAACACCTAAAGCAGAGTTGAAAAGAGAGACCGAGAAATGAGCAACAGCGCAATGAAAAATAGGGAAAAAATGCTCAATCGCTTGGCTATTGGAGTGTCGATTATTGTGTTTATTGTGGTCGGTATGATGCGTCGTGTAAAGATCCAAACGGATATTGATTTTAGTTTTTTGCCAGCGGTGAATGCGGCCATTAACTCGACCACAGCTGTCTTATTGCTTCTCGGGCTTTGGAAAATTAAGCAAAAAAACGTGCAGGCTCATCGCAAGATAATGACAACTGCCATTGTGCTTTCTGCCTTATTTCTAGTGAGTTATGTGTTGTATCATTTTACGACCCCAGAGACCAGATATGGCGGTGAAGGGCTTAGCCGTACAGTTTATTTGATTTTATTAGCTACGCATATTGTATTGGCAGGTGCTATTTTGCCTTTTATTTTGTTCACTTATATTCGGGCGTTGACGGGGCAATACGATCGGCACAAGCGGCTAGCCCGCTGGGTTTTTCCTTTTTGGCTCTATGTGGCTATCACGGGGCCGGTGATTTATTTTATGTTGCGGCCTTATTATGGTTGAATTTTGTATCGGTTAAGGGTAAATGGCATAGGGATGCGAACATTAAACTTCTTTCTATTTGCTGCGCAAATTTTCAGGACGGATTTTGTGGAATTATTGGTTCTTGGGCTGGCGAAGGGCAGGGACACGGATGGTACGGATGTAGCGGA
>CAYTLX010000472.1:0-1524 GCA_964438645.1 uncultured Saprospiraceae bacterium
AATTTGAAGATATTTTAGAAAAATACTAAACCTTGCTCATCCTGCTTCAAATTTTGTTTTAATCAAGGAAGTAGTTGGAAGCGTGGCAAGCTACGCCGCAGTAGTTTTAGTTTTTTACCGAATCAACGTAAATAGTTACAGTTTTATAAGCCATTGACTTTGGTCCATCTCCACCAAAGATAAGTATATACGCCATGGTTATACCATTATGCCGCTAAACCGTGTACCGAAACTTGCGTAAAAGACCAAACTTCCGTTAATTTAAAGTTATGCCCTTTGGAATGATTGCAAAAGTGTGCTTTTGGGGCGATTATTGCACACTATTACATGAAACTGCAATATTTTTATGTAAAAATTAACCTAAATTAGGTATGTTTGCGCTGCTTTTCAATGGAACACACTTAACTATGAAACTAAATCACGCTTTTTTCCTAGTATTTTTCTTGTTTTCGACGCAAGTCGGCTTCGGACAATGGGCAACAGAATATACGGGGAAACGTATGCATTTGAGCTCTGCAAAAGTGGTCTCAGAATCAAAGAAAAACTTAAAAATTTCTTTGGTTTTGTCTAATACAGGGCGACAAGATATTCGTCTTTATGATGGTTTGAATTTAGAAACTGTTGTTTTTACCTTTGGAGATTCTTTTAAAGGACAATTAGCACCTTACAAGGTACGCATTTTGAAGAAGCTCATTTCTTCCAATAACACCTTGATTCGTGCGGGCCAGTTATTTACGCCCAAGTCATTTAAGGTAAAAAAATTAACAAAGGAAGATACCACTAAGGTTGCACCTTCTTTTGCGGAAGCCGAACAGAAAAAATATCTAAAAGTCAGAGAGCCCAAGGAGGAGAAAGTCAAAGCCCCTAAGCACCCTAGGAAAGTCTCTCATCCAAAGGAAAATAAGCATAGAAAAAGTACAAAAACTAAGACAATGAGCCCCATCGGTGAGCTACCAAAGCCCGAAGCATCCAATAAATGCTTTGATTTGGTGGTGGAAGACCTAGAAGTTGTAAAAAGCTCAAAGAGAAATATCTATCTAAAATTTAACCTGATTAATTATGGTGAAGGAGTTTTTAAGTTTGATAGAAAGAATGATCGATATGACAATTTAAGTATTAAAACTTTTTTTGCTTCAATCCCGCGCTTGACTCGTGGGGCTTTAATCGTGGGTGGAGAGCACTTTGATGATTTATTTGATCAGAAAAAATTTGAGCTAGGGTTTGGTGAAAAGATAAGCGGTACGATAAAAGTATCGTTAGAAAAAATGACTAAGTTTACGCCCGTAGTTATTTTAGAACTAGACCCCTTTTCCGCAATTTCAGAATGCGATAAAGTAAATAACGTCGCCACCGTTTTGTGGAAAGGGAATTGATTTTGATTGCGGCGGCATTGCCTTTTAGCTCGAGCGATAGCACTCAACTTCTCAATCAGCAAAGTCCGAAGGACAAGCGCTCAACCAGCGAAGCATCTCAACCAGCGAAGTCCGAAGGACAAGCATCTCAACCAGCGAAGCGACTCAACCA
>CAYTLX010000473.1:0-1510 GCA_964438645.1 uncultured Saprospiraceae bacterium
CCTTCAAATTTTGTTTTAATCAAGGAAGTAGTTGGAAGCGTGGCAAGTTACGTCGGAGTGTTTTTACCTTTTTACCGATGCATTAAGTAACAATAACAAACTCAACTACAACACAACTTTTTAAGTACAGTACCGAAAATTGAATTAGTAAGTAAAATGGTTCTTCGTCGTTTCAAGTGTTTTTTTTGAAATGCCACTACAAACGACGAAGAACCAGAAAAATGACTCTGGATTGTATTCCCAAGCGCCAAAAACTACTTCCCAGCTTTCGCCAAATTAGATAAATCTATAACAAACCCATTGAGTTTTTTCTTTTTTGCCAAGCTATTACGGTAACTCTGTGCTAGATCCTTAGTAGGGAAAGGCCCCAAAATAATGCGGTATTTAGAGCCCCCAGCACTATCTTCTACACTCATTAGGATATTCTTAAAGAAATCTTCTTGCAAGTCTGCGATGAATTTAAAAACATTATCATAGTTTTCTAAAAGAGCTACTTGCACCCCAAATCCTTTTTTCTTAGGTCTCAACACCTGCACTTTATACAAGTCAAAGTCCTTGTAATTAGCAGAAGTCACAATCTCCAAATCACTTGGTGCAGTTGATTTTTCAGCTTTAGTTTTTGGAGTAGATTTTGCCCCTTTAATATGATAGGTCTTTGCCTTTTTTGTGGAAGATTTATTGGCTTTCTTTGGTTTTGGCGTGGATTCTATCTTTTCGATTAGTTGGCTAGACCCTGTGACCTTCTTTGACGTAGAAGGGGCTGTATTTACAGAGACATCGGTCTTTGTTGGAGCCCGTTCATTTAGTACTTCCAATTTTACATTCGCCTTACCGTCATCAATCATACCTAGTTGCTGTGCAGCGGACTTGGACAAATCAACAATACGTCCTTTGTTGAAGGCACCGCGATCATTAATACGTACTTTGATGGACTTTTTATTATCCAAACGAGTGACCCGAACGATAGTGCCGTACGGCAAACTTTTATGTGCAGCGGTTAGTTCTGTTTTGTCGTAAATTTCTCCACTAGACGTTTTTCGGCCATCAAATAAATCCGAATAATAGGTAGCAATCCCATACTGCGTAAATTGTGCACGGGGGCTTAAGCTGGAAAAAGTAAAGGAAAAGATGGCAAGGAGCATTATTGCTCCAACTAAGGTTGCGGTTAATTTTCTCATAATTCTGTTGTTTTTGTTATTAAGTCCAAAGCTAATACAAAAAACAACGAAAATCAACCTAGTATATATTGTTTTTCAGACAGAACCTTCAAAAATCACCATTTCTACCCTTTTTTTAACAGAAATTTTTGTTCACGATACATCCTTCAAGCTAGCTTGCGCAAAACAACTTTAAAATTTGAGCACTTGAATATTGAGTCCACTCCGAAAAGTCAATAAACATTTTTGTTTGGAGATTCCACAAAATTTTATTCTGCAGGCCCTATTTCAACAATGATTTTAGGCTGGTTTCAGTTGAACAATTGCCCGATTGCACAATTGAACAAAATAAA
>CAYTLX010000474.1:0-824 GCA_964438645.1 uncultured Saprospiraceae bacterium
CTTTGCTAACGCAAATCCCGCGCCAGCTTTGCTAATCCGGTGAGCGCGACGTTAGGCTATAAATCTGATTCCATGTGCTGGATAACTTCTACTAGCCATTTTTCAACCTCATCAAAACTTGTTGTTGAGCCATCTAAAAAACGCATTGTCATCGTTCCAATAATTAAACAAAGTACAGGAGTCGAATTTTCTTCACTAATAAATTGATTAACTAAATTAATATAGTTTTCTCTAGCTATTTTTCTACTCTTATCATTTGCAACTTCAATGCTAGTGCTATCGCGTAAATATTCAACGAGAAGAGATAATTCATTAGGAAAGTTTGGCTCTAGGCGTCTAATGATATTAAAAAGTGCATGAACCTTATCTTCAGTAGTTTTATATTTTGGGGAATTAACTACTGTTTCTCTTTTTAGCTTATCAAATTGAGTAGCAACCTCTGTGCTAGCAAGGAAAAGCTCTTTTTTGGTTGAAAAATAGTGATACAAAGCACTTTTTGATATACCCAATTCCATCGCAATACTCCTCATTCCAAGACCTGCATAACCATGCTTTGAAAACAATAAAGCTGCTTTTTTTGCCAACTCAGTTCGATAAAGATCGCGATCAATTTTTTTTGGCATGTCTAAAATTCTTTAATTAGTCCAACTGGACTAAATTATATTGACAAAGCATGCTTGTGTCGAGTAATCTTATATAGTCCAGTTGGACTATATAAGATTACTAAGGAGAAGTAAGTGAAAGGTTTGCATCATGTTGAATTTTCGGTCTTAGACTACGAAGAGTCTATTGAATTTTATGACAAAATGTTTGGTTGGTTAGGG
>CAYTLX010000474.1:834-1510 GCA_964438645.1 uncultured Saprospiraceae bacterium
TAAAAGCTTTTGGACTCATAATATTGGTTATCTTTCTACCTATTACACAGCTTGGTTTCCATTCTTCCATAGCTATATTGGCATTCAACCAGCTAAGGCAGGCGGAAAACTGGACTCACAAGAGCATACTACGGGCATTCATCACGTAGCATTGTGGGCAAAAAATAAAGAGGCTGTTGATGACTTTTATGAAAATTTCTTACTAAAAAATAACATTGAAGTAACTGATAAACCGTCTGGCTATCCGATTTATTCACCAAGCTATTATGCAGTGTTTTTTAATGATCCAATAACGGGTATTCATTTTGAATTAGCATCTACACCTTCACTTGCTAATATTTTGGGGTATTATAAGTGGAAAAAAAGATTGAAAGATGTTTGGAATAAACATCCAAGTTGGAAAGGCGATCCCTTGAAACAGATGATAAGAAAATTACCATCGAAAAAGAAACAAAAAGCCTAACAATTAGCTCCAACGGACATTCAAAACTGCGCGGCTTTTGTGCATTACGCTTCGCTCCATTTTTGCACAAAACCACACAGTTTTGAATGCCGCTAAGCAAGGCGTTAGCAAAAGGATACAGATGTTTATAATATCATTAACTTATATAGTGGATTTACAAGAAGTAGATAAATTGTTGCCTAAACATATTGAATACTTACAAAATCAATATGA
>CAYTLX010000475.1:0-1508 GCA_964438645.1 uncultured Saprospiraceae bacterium
GAAGCCAAAGTCTATATTGACAACATAAAGCTGCTAAGATATAAGTGAGAGAGAAGCGACAAATAGAGATTTGGCTGTATATTATTACAGATTTTATCATGTCCTTATTGGCATGGGCTATTTTCTTTGTTTATCGCAAGAAAATTGTTGGGCCCATTGATTGGCATGAAATTCTTTCTGACCCGAATTTTCAAATTGGTATTATAGCCATTCCTTTAGGTTGGTCATTTTTGTATGCTTTTTTTGGGAGTTATAAGGATTTATATCGTTTGTCGCGGCTTACGACGATTTCTCGCACCTTATTTTTGACTTTTTTAGGGGTCGTTTTCCTGTTTTTCACCTTGTTGATAGATGATGTGATTGAAGGCTATCAAACCTATTATAGCTCCTTTGTTACTTTATTTGCCTTACAATTCTTGTTGGTCGCCTTCTTTCGGATGGTTTGGCTGACGCGTGCAAGTCGCCGCCTAAAAGCCGGCAAAGTCACTTTTAATACCATCATCATCGGTGGCAATCGCAAAGCCGTCGATCTCTATCAGAATATCATCGCCCGTGAAAAAGGATTGGGTTACAAGTTCATTGGTTTTATTGATTCTAATGGACGTAGCACCAATGAACTCACGGAGTATTTACCTATTTTAGGCAAACTCAATGACCTACCCGACGTCATCAAAAAATATGAAATAGAAGAAGTCGTCATCGCTATTGAGACTTCTGAGCATGGCTTGATGCAAAAAATCATGGATTTGCTCTTTGATTTTGACAAAATCATGATTAAGGTTATTCCGGATATGTATGATATCGTCTTGGGCTCTGTCAAAATGAATCATGTCTATGGCGAAATACTCATAGAAATTAGCCAAGAATTAATGCCCCCCTGGCAGATGATTATTAAGCGTATCATTGATGTGATTGTCAGTGTTTTTATGCTAATTTTGTTTTCGCCTATGCTTTTAATTAGTGTCATACTGGTGCGTTTGTCTTCTCCTGGCCCTATATTTTACCTTCAAGAACGTATTGGATTAAATGGCAAGCCCTTCAAAATTATTAAATTTAGATCCATGTATGTCGATGCGGAAAAGTCAGGGCCGATGCTTTCGCAAACAGGTGATGCACGGTGCACTAGATGGGGCGCCACTATGCGCAAATGGCGGATTGATGAATGGCCTAATTTCTGGAATGTGCTCCGTGGAGATATGTCGCTAGTAGGCCCCCGCCCCGAGCGCCAATATTATATTGATAAAATTATGGAACGGGCGCCACATTATCGCCACCTTCTAAAGGTTCGCCCCGGCATCACTTCTTGGGGGCAAGTAAAATATGGCTATGCTTCCAACGTGGATCAGATGATTCAACGCCTGAAATTCGATATTCTCTATATCGAAAATATGTCTCTTGCCTTGGATATCAAAATTCTTTTTTATACCGTTCTTGTTTTGATTAAAGGAAAAGGGAAGTAGCTGGTGTTAACTTTTTGGAAAGTCGCCAAAAACCCCGCCTGTAAACGA